>JANYKF010000175.1 GCA_025361665.1 Clostridiaceae bacterium | reverse complement strand
TCACAAGCGAGAGGAAATAATTGTGGTCGCTTTCGTTTGCTGATACAATTGTCATGGATACAGGGATTCGGGATTTTACTTCGTAAAGAATGAAGAGCTTGAATCCGTGAATGATTTGAGGAGGCGCGGTTGGGTCGTCCTCCTTTTTTCTTTTTGTCACTCCACTTCCCGGATATCCTTCCGGGGTGCTGATAATCGTTGAGTCTAGGGCAAAAGTCGTCCCTCTTAGAAATCGTCTAAGCAATCGTACGCTCCGATTAAACAATTGCTCCATGCTTTCGATACTTATTTTTTCAATATTGTCAATTAATGTAAAGCAATTCATGACGCAAGGGATTTTTTTTATAACCTTCTCCGTACTGGTTCGCATCACCTCTTGCGCATAAACCATTCTGTATCTTATGCTCAGGGAACCCGGCCAGCTTCATAGCTGCTTCATCACCGAGCAATACTTCGCTCCCACGAATTCTCGGTATCCCGATGATGAGCTTGATGATATATACCAGAGCACATAGTTTTGGCAGGACATTTTTTCGTTTGTGGCTTCCTGTCAGATTGTCCATCGCCTTTGCCACGCCAGTCTCATCCAGAAACCGGAGAAATGTTCCAAGGAAGGGCCATTTTGTTGTGCAGACCAGGTCAACTTTCTTCTTCTTCAGCGCTTTCGTGACTTTCTTTCGATTTTCTTCCACGACGTTCTCCTTTCTTTTTCGTGTACTCTGACGCATCCACCTCGCTTAAGCTTTCTATCGTCTTCAGCAGATTGTGGATCTCCTCTTCCAGACTGTGAATCTCTGACAATCTTCCTTTGAATGCCTTATAGTTCTCTGAATATGTCTGTGCTTCTTGAACTTTTTCAGCCACACAAGAGGTGGAAATGAGTTTTTTTCCCTTTTTGTTCCTGTAGACCCATGGAAAAGGTCCGTGCAACTCACCGGCTGCACACTTGCAATTTGGATTGCTGCATTTCGTGAAGCGTTCATAAAACGATGCCGCCAATAACTTTCCTGGTCGCATGCATTCATTCAGTAGCGCTGTCCGTCTTTGATCCAGTCTATGAATCTTTTGACGGACCTGTGAAATATCCTCCATAACAACCTCCTTCCTGTCGTACGTTATATAAACATACTATCACGTAATAATATAACAAAAATAGAAGCGGAATGCAAGTGATATTCAACTTTTATTCCGCATTTATTGAAAAAGTTGTAGGCGAGCGCCTTTCAAGAGCCTGATTCCTTATAGCAACTCTTTAGATGACCGCTTTCATGCGGCTTTCATGATGGCTTTCATGATGGCTTTCATGCGGCTTTCATGCGGCATGAAAGCGGGTTTCAGCACCAACACTCATGGCCGACTTTCATGACGGCTTCCAGCACATGCTTCCGGAAGCCGTTGACGGAAGGGTTGACACCATTACGGATTGCAGACCGAACAGGGTTCCTTTTTCGCCATGGCCTCTTCACGAAGCGCATATTCCATGAGGTTCTTTTTCGCAATACTTCCCACGATACGGCAATCGAGCCTGTGAAACTTCGCTCCGGATTTGCTGGCAACATATTTCGTATCGACGGACAAAGTGACTGTGCCATCCTTGAGGACCAGTTCAACGGCACCGCCGGTGATGGCTGAAGATTGCGGAGAAGCCGCCTCAACCGCCGTTTCCTTCCCCTCCGGAAGAACCACGGTCTGACTTTCATTACCGGCAACAGGCGACAGGGCGACCGCTCCAGGCCCCTGTCCCTCCGTTGCCGCCGGCAAGGCAGCCGCACCGGCCGACTGCGCGCCATTACCTTTTGCAGACATGTTTGAACCGCCTCCGCCGAACGCATTCCAGACACCATTCATGACAGAATCCAGCGCGCCGCTTCGATACAGCAGGAAGGCGCCTGCCACCAGGACAATCCAGATGAATGTTTTCATCTTCCCATGATTTCCCGGTTTTACTGCCGTTCCGGCTTTTCCTGAAGAATCTGCGTTCCCCGTTTTCTTAGCCCTCCGGAAAGACTGACGCTCAGACCATGACAACCCTGTTCCCGGCAAAGAGACGGTTTCCCGCACGCCATCCTTGTTGAGGCTGATGCGAGCCCCTTTCACCCCGGCTGAAACACCGAGTCCTTTCTTTGAAAAGTTGATCCGGAACAGCTTTCCGATGGACAGGCTTCTGCGAAAATTCAAACCCATTTCCATACCTCCTGGCACCGCATTTCCATTTGGACCCGGATTGCATCATGCAGGAAGGCGAGGCGCCTGCCTGCTGTAAAGCCAGAACGACAAACACCCGGCCAGCCGGCACAAGCTCACCGTGACGAGGGCCGGAATGATTCCGATGCCCCGCAGGATTGCGAACGCGACAATGGGGGAAACAGCCAGGCTGGCATTCACAAACAGGTTGTACGCACCCACGTATACAACCCTGTGTTCCTGGGGTGTAACCTCCAAAAGGGCGTTCAGCAGAACTGTGATGGTTCCGGCCGTGAAAAACCCGATCAGCACGTTTATCCCGGTTGCCCAGTAAAGGTTGGGGAAAATCACCAGCAAAACCGGATTCGTCGACATGCCAAGTACGACGAGAACTGCTGTGCGGCCATTTCCACGCTTCTGGATGATCCGGTTCCAAAAGCGGAATCCGATGAACATGCCAATGGAGCTCACTACCCCGATAAGACTCAGCCATAACTCGTCCGCCCTGAGATGGATGACCTGGTAGATGCTGAACAGCGGCCACCCCATTTGCCAGCTGAAGTAAAAGACCAGCGAACTGGACATGTATTTCAGGAATTGCTTGTTTCCGAAAACTTGCCGCACCATGTCTCGCCATGGCGGTGATGTTTCCTGCAGGGAAAGCCCTGTTTCCTGCATGCGGCTCATGAAACCCACTTCCAATACGCCGAACAGGGCTGCAAGAACAAAGAAGATCTGGTAGATTGTCAGCCTTTCCGCATCATTTCCCGGCAACACCCGCATGGCAATCCCGGCTGCCAGTGAAACTGCCAGCATCGCCGGCACGCTGTACCGGTTTCTTTGTGTAATGGCGGTGGAGCGATCTTCAGGTCGGAACAAATCGCCGGTCAAACCCTGGAAAGCCGTTTGGGATATGGCTTCCGGTATATTTTTCAATGCCAGCATGCCTACGCAGAACAGCGGGGCCCATTGGGGGGAAATCCAAACCAGTGGAATCAGAAGCAATACCATCAATCGGCTGGCCAAGGTGAATTCGACGGTGAGGGTCTTCAGATTCTTTCCCTTGTTCCCGGCAAGCCACAACGCGCCCGGAAGGCTGACCGCCATGCCGACAATTCCAGGAAGGGAATTCAGCAGGGAAATATGAAAATCCGTTCCCCCAATCCGTTCAAGAAATTTCACGGTGAAGGGTCCAAAGATGGAAGCGACAACGGCACCGGCCACCCCGCTCCAAATGAACCAGAAATAGGTTTGGCTCCCGGTCTTTTTCCCTATCCTTTCCTGGTGTGGCATGAACGCCTCCATGGCCTTTCCGACGTGTCAGCGGATGGATCGCAACCGGTCTTTCCCCACCCACTTGCGCAGGACCTCCGGCACCGTCACACTGCCGTCCTCCTGCTGGAACTGTTCCACAATGGCCGGCAGGACACGGCTCGTAGCCAATCCGGACGCATTCAGGGTATGCAGGTATTCATTTTTCTTCGTGTCTTTCCGACGGTAGCGGATATTGCCGCGACGCGCCTGATAGTCATAGGCATTCGAGCATGAACTGACTTCCTTATATATGTTCATGCTGGGAATCCATATCTCGATATCATAGGTCTTTCCCATGCCAGCGCCGACATCCTGTGCAGCCAGCTTGCTGACCTGGTGATGAAGGCCCAATCCCTGAACCAGTCTTTCCGCTTTGCCGACAAGTTCTTCAAGGGCAGTTTCCGACTGTTCCGGCGTGGTATATTGGAACATTTCCACTTTGTTGAACTGGTGGCCGCGAATCATGCCCCGCTCTTCCGCACGGTAGCTGCCGGCTTCTTTCCGGTAGCAGGGAGAATAAGCGAAGTATTTTTTCGGCAGATCCTCTTCATTGAGGATTTCATTACGATGGTAGTTGATGAGTGCCGTTTCAGCCGTGGGAAGGATAAACTGCATTTTCCCTTCCTCGCTGCCTTCTATGCGGAAAACATCTTCCTCGAACTTGGGGAACTGGCCCGCCGTATAACCCGACTGCCAATTGAGGATGTGGGGGGGCAGCATGAAGCAATAGCCATCCCGGATGTGCTCCTCGATGAAATAATTCAACAGCGCCCATTCCAATAGGGCGCCATCTCCCGTATAAACCCAGAAGCCGCTGCCTCCGATCTTCACTCCGCGTTCGTAATCAATGAGTCCAAGAGAGGTGACAAGATCGACATGGTGTTTGGGTTGGAAACTGAATTCCGGCTTTTCCCCAAACACCCTTGCAACCTGGTTGTTCTCTTTCCCACCGGCCATCACGTCGTTTGCCGGAATATTGGGCAATCCGCCCATGAAGTCTTGAATCTTCTCTTCAACGGCTTTCAGCTCATCTTCCAGAATCTGGATGTCGTAGCCGAGTGCCTTCATTTCCCCAACCAGGCTCGTCACATCCACGCCGTTTTTCTTGAGCAGGGGAATCTCTCCTGATCCTTTGTTTCGTTTCGCTTTCATTTCTTCAAGGCGGGTGATGAGGCTTCGCCTTGTCGCATCCCAATCCAGCAGTTCGGTAAAATCAATGTCGATCAGCCTTTTTTTCAGTGCATTGCGTACTTCTCCAGGGTTGTTGCGGATTCTGGCAATATCTAGCATTCCATTCTCCTCCTGTTGCCTTTCCGGCCGGCGATTCCAAAGCAGGGAAATTTTCTGCGATCTGCTTCAAGATCGGCCGTTTTCCATGGCGATGCGAAGCGCCTCTTTTTCTTCCCTGGACAATTCTTTGCCGGGAACGCCTGTCTTGATGTCCTTGGCGTACACGTAGGATGAATCCCGCCCGTAGATGCCGCTGAGCACAAACCCATTCTTTCCCTCATCCAAGGCCGCGATGGAGAAGCTCATGAGGTTGCCCATGCTTTCAAACGCATTGTAGCTGACCATGCCGACATTGCGCAGTACCGTGGGGAACTTCCTCTCCATGGCCGAGATCCTCGGTTCCGTCCTCGTCTCAAGATGAATCCGCAGCTGCATGAGGTCTTCGGCGTACCGCTGCATCAAGGATTCGACGTCCATCGTACCGAGTCCTTTCATGAAACGCCTGTATTTCCTGTCCATCGTGAAAAGCAGGCTGAAGAGTGTGACAACGAGAACAAAAAGCACGATACTGCAGACCCCGAGAAAAAGAGGAGTAAACAATTCCATACGGCCTCCTGGACGGATGTGATTTATCCTTTTCAAGTCATGCATCATGGACATTGTCCATCCTATGCTTTTGTGAAGGTCAAAACCCCGTTAAATCCTTAATTTAGAAGCATTTTACATATCCGATCCATTTCATCCGCTGTGAAATAGGAAATCTGTATTTTCCCATGAGCGGGACTTCCGCTGATCTCAACCTGTGTCCCCAAATGGCTCCTGAGCTGATCCCGCAAGTCCTCCATTTCAGCTTGTCCCTTTTCGTTTCTGTCTGATTTCCTGTCGGCAATCTTCTTTTTGACGGTCTCTTCTCGACGGACAAGCTGCTCGGTTTCGCGAACATTGAGATCCCTGCCGATGATTTGTCCAGCCAGCCACTCCTGCCGGCCGGCATCGCCAACAGCCACCAAGGTGCGTGCGTGGCCACTGCTGAGTCGCCCATCAATCAGCAAGGACCGGACTGCCGCCGGCAGCGTGAGCAGCCGGACAGCATTCGCGACGGCTGACCGGCTGCGCCCCGCGATTCTGGAAACTTCCTCCTGCGTCAATCCAAAATCATCCATCAGGTGTAGAAATGCCTCCGCCTCTTCAATCGGATTCAAATCTTCCCGCTGCAGGTTCTCGATGAGCGCAATTTCCATGACATCGCGGGAAGTATACTCCTTGACGATGGCGGGAATCGTTTTCAGTCCGACTATCCGGGAGGCCCTCCATCGGCGTTCACCAGCCACAAGGGTGAAGCGGTCGCCCTGTTTGCGGACAATGACCGGCTGCACGACACCATGGGCGCGGATGGACTCGGCCAATGCTTCCAGCTTGTCCTGATCGAACTGTTTCCTAGGCTGTTCCTCCGCCGGATCTATCTGATGAACGGAGATATCCAGGATGCTGTTTCGATCTTCCTCCGTGCTGCTGGATGCCAGCAAGGCGTCCAGTCCTTTTCCCAGGCCCTTGTTCAAGCTTCTTTTCATCCCCTGTCCTCCACGGTCATGATGACCTCGTCCGCCAAGTCCATATAGGCTTCCGCCCCACGTGACTTCTCATCATACAGAATGATGGGCAGACCAAAACTGGGGGCCTCGCTGAGACGGACATTGCGCGGAATGATCGTCCGATATACCTGGTTTCCAAAGTATTTTTTGACTTCCTCGACAACCTGGATCGAAAGATTGGTACGTCCATCGAACATCGTCAGGACTACGCCCTCCACTTTCAATCCGGGATTCAAATGTTTCTGCACAATTCGCACGGTATTCATCAGTTGGCTCAAACCTTCCAACGCATAGTATTCGCATTGAATTGGCACAAGGATCGTATCGGCCGCCGTGAGGGCATTGACAGTAAGCAGTCCCAAAGAAGGTGGGCAATCGATCAGGATGAAGTCATAATCCTCTTTGACTGTTGCAATGGCTGTCTTCAGCCGCATCTCGCGCGAAATGACGGAAACCAGTTCCACTTCCGCTCCAGCCAAATGAATGGTGGACGGGGATAGCCCAAGGGTCTTGATTTTTGTTGACAGAATCGTGTCTCGTAAAGAAACATCATTGATGATCACATCATAAATGGATTCCTTCACCGAAGCCTTGTCGATTCCCAATCCGCTTGTGGTGTTTCCCTGCGGATCTATGTCTATCGTCAGGATACGCTTTCCTTTTACGGCCAGGCAAGCACTCAGGTTTACCGTGGTTGTGGTCTTCCCGACCCCGCCCTTTTGATTGGCGATTGCGATTACCCTGCCCATCTGTCCTCCCGCTAGCATTCGAATGCGATTTCTTTGCGACACCCGCCATCCGTCATTGAACCATTATATCACAACATCGCGAGGCAGAATATTTCAGAATGGGCTTGTGAATGTCGCTTGAAAACGGCCGTGAAGTCCGGTTTCGGTTGAACCATTGCCGGATGAATTGTTTCACGTGAAACATTCCATCCGTCTTCTTCTTTAGTCAAGAAGGACTTCACATTTATCATTGATTCTCGTGCAAAAAGT
>JANYKF010000088.1 GCA_025361665.1 Clostridiaceae bacterium | reverse complement strand
AAAATCGACTTTTTACACCAGAATCAAAGATGAGAACATGATTATCCGATTTCTGTTTTGAGCATCGAATAATGAGAACATGATTATCCGGTTTTTGTTCTAGCATCGAAAAATGAGGACATGATTATCCGGTATTATTTTAAAGGAGGGAAAGACTATGTCACAAAAACTGTCCAAGTTCGACTACGAGCAGCAGGTTGCCGCGTCAAGGGATCAGCGCATGAAATGGTGGCGGGACGCACGATTCGGCATGTTCATCCATTACGGCCTGTATTCGCAGGTTGGACGGAATGAATGGGTCATGACGCTGGAGAACATTCCCATCGGCGAGTACGAAAAAAAAGCGGACAACTTCCAGCCGAAACCGGGCGCACCCCGTGAATGGGCTGCCCTGGCCAAAAAAGCAGGCATGAAGTACATGGTTCTGACAACCAGGCATCATGAGGGTTTCAGCCTGTGGGATTCGAAGGCCAACCCCTACAACTCCGTGAATTATGGACCCAAACGCGACATTGTCAGGGAATTTGTGGATGCCTGCCGTGAGTTCGGACTTGGCATCGGTTTCTATTCCTCCCTCATGGATTGGCATCATCCGGATGGCTGGCGCTGCGCCTTCGATACGGAAGCCCGCGCCCGCTTCAATGCCTATATCCGTGCGCTCAATACCGAGTTGTTGACGAACTATGGAAAAATTGACATCCTCTGGTACGATGTCTCCCTGCCGATGGAAAACTGGGAAGGCTGGGACTCTCTTGAACTGAACCAGCACATGCGGTCCCTGCAGCCGGACATCCTCATCAACGACCGCAGCCACCTGCCCGAGGACTTCGGCACGCCGGAAGAGCACATCACCGCTGTCGATAGGGATTGGGAAGCCTGCATGACCTTCAACGGCATCAGCTGGGGTTATGTGGACAGCAAACAGGCGATTCCGTACAGCTACAACGCGCAGCGAATCCTGAAAATGCTTTCCACCTGTGCGAGCGGCGGCGGGAACCTGCTGCTGAACATCGGACCCATGCCGGATGGCTCCGTTCCGGAGGAAGCGGTTGCACCTTTGACAGCCGTTGGAAATTGGCTGAAGGAAAACGGCAAGGCCGCTTATGGGAAGATGGTCAGGAACAAAGGCTGGACAGATCGGGCTTTCGGTGGCAACGGCGTGGCTGAGGCCACTTATGACGGCAGGTCGATTTTCCTTTGGAACTGGATATGGCCCAAGGGCGGAGAAATGGCTATCGGCGGATACCTGAATGCACCCAAGGCCATCCGTCTGCTCAAAGATGGGACGCCTTTGGAATTTGAACACAAGGGTCATCGGATTCTTCTGAAAAATCTGCCGACTGCGGTTCCCGATGTAAACGCCGGGGTCACCGTCATTGAAATGGAATTTGACGAGGTGCCGAAATACATGTTCGCCAGCTATTATCCGCAGCTGCACGGTGGCCGGGACATCACGGACGGAAACCGGATCTGAGCCATTCGGGATGGAGGGCCGTTGGTTCTCCATCCTGTTTACCGAGGCATTCTCATCGGCAAGGTCTCCCGGCGACGGGAGGCCTTGCCTGCATCGCCAGACTGTCCGGCTGTGCCGAGTGGCAAAACCATCCATCAGCGGAGCATTAAGCGAAGGAGGATTTTTTATGGATAACAAAACCTGGTTCCGTCAAGCACAATACGGTTTGATGATTCACTGGGGACTGTACTCCCTTCCCGCAGGAGAGTGGAAAGGGAAGCGGATGCCTTTCATCGGAGAATGGGCGCAGTCCTATTTTGAAATTCCGAATGCGGAGTACGGAAAGTTGGCCGGTATCTTCAACCCCATCCTGTTTGACGCCGAAGAATGGGTGAAACTCGCCAAAGCGAGCGGAATGGAGTACATGGTCGTCACATCCAAGCACCATGACGGGTTCGCCCTGTTCAAATCCGATGTCGACAAGTTCAATATCGTGGACGCCACCCCGTTCGGGCGCGACGTCATCGCGGAACTGGCTGCGGCCTGCCGGAAACACGGATTGAAACTGGGCCTCTACTATTCCCAGGACCTGGACTGGCACGAACCCAACGGAGGCGGATACCTTTCGGGGCATACGAATGTCGGAACCATGAGCTGGACAAACGACTGGGAGTATCCGGACAACAGCCGGAAGAATTACGCCCAATGCTTCGAAGACAAAATCAAGCCGCAGGTGAAAGAGATCCTCACGAAGTACGGCGATATCTGCCTCATCTGGTTCGATACGCCGAGAACGATCAATGCCGCGCAAAGCCGGGAACTGTTTGACCTGGTCAAGCGCCTCCAGCCCGAGTGCCTCGTCAATTCCCGCATCGGAAACGGCCTTGGGGACTACCGCTCCTGGGGTGACAACGAGATCCCGGATGCGTACATGTCAGATGGTTTGTATGAAAGCCCGGCTACTTTGAATGACACGTGGGGTTACAAGTCTTTCGACCAGAATTGGAAGTCCGCGGAGCGGGTCCGGGAAATCAGGAATCACCTAAAGGCAAGAGGCATCAATTACCTGCTGAATGTCGGCCCGGATTATCTGGGAAGGATTCCGGCCCCTGCTGCGGAAATACTCCTTGCGGCAGCCGAGTGAGGCGATGAGGCCGTGATGAGGCCATGGAGGAAACGAACATGTACAGCGACAAGTATCTTGCGTTCAAGGGACTGGCTCCCGGGCGGATCCCCCACTGGGAGCACTGGTCCAATCCGGATGCGGAAACGTATTTGACCGACATCAACTACTATGCGCACCCTAGACAATGCCGGCTTCGGATGAACGAACTGTATCCGGAACTGGAACTCGGTGTGCCTGATACGGATGAGCCGTATGCAAGGCCTGAAGCGATTTTCAAAGGGGCCACCTCCCATTCGGACAGCCAGGGACATCATGCGGTTCGCTGGGGAGACGGGTTGACAGGACACTGGGACCATGGCGCGCGGTTCAAGACCACCGAGGATGTGCTGTCGTTCTCTCCTCTTGCGCAGGGAGATTTCACTGGCATGGTCATCAACGAAGGGTATGACTACAGGGATGAAGAAAGCCTCTACAGGCTGTTCCGTGCAAGATATCCCGCGGAATGGGGTGACAAGGCTCCGGACGGATCGACGGCCATGGTCGGTTTCTACAACACCATGTTCATGT
>JANYKF010000044.1 GCA_025361665.1 Clostridiaceae bacterium | reverse complement strand
CTCCACGCTGATGGGTGCCTATTGGGGGGAAGTCATCCTGCTGTCCATTTTCCCGTTGCCCCGTTTCATCCCGCTGAAGGATATCCTGGTCCACCTGATGCACTGGGTGACCTCCCTGATTTCCTGACACCTGCACGGAGCGTCCGCTTCGTGGAAAGGACGACCGCATCGATATGAAACGTGCATCCGACAGACGGCGTATCGAGGGATCCGGGTCATATTTCCTGCTCTCCTTTTTCCGACTCGCCTGACCGATGATCGTCCAGAATCTGGTTTCCTCCTGTCTGTTCTTCCTGGACACGCTCATGATCGGGCAGCTGGGGGAAACGCGAGCTGGCTGCGGTTTCGCAGGCAACCCAACTCGCCACGCTGACCGGCACGCTCCTCTGCGGCATCGGGGGCGGCCCTCTGCCTGTTCGTATCTCAGGCGCAGGATCTGAGGCTGCCCATTATCCAGGTCACCCTGCATTGGCTCAACAAGTGGGCATCCGGTCATCCTTTGCCGGATCAGCCGCACCGGCGCCTGTAGGAAGTGGGAAACGTGCCGATGGAGCCTACCTCCACCCCGAATGGAAAGGAGCGGTTTCAGGAATTCTACCATATGCTCGGATAACATGCGGAGGAACACTTTGCCACCGAGGAAGGTCATCCCGCCCGTTGAAGTTCAAGACGTTTCCGGATGTGCAGGACATCCCCTGGCGCTTCAACGGAAATTTCAACCTTCCTGCGGTGTGGTGAATATTCCGGATGAAACCGGATTGTGATGTCTCCATACTGGAAACTGGTGTAAAAACACACTTTTGTGAGTTTTTATGCAGGATGTCTCTGACATCCTGCATGTTGAAGGCACATTTTGTGCCTTCAACGCACCAAATCACGTGATTCGGTGCCATCCGGCGGCATTTGCCGCCGGATGCATGCAAGCTGCAAAATGCAACTTGCATGAAAAAGTCGAAAATGCAACTTTTTGCACGAGAATCATACTTGATTGACAGGGTTTTCCGTTTCCCATTCCCATCACAGTCTTCGCATGGGTGCCCGCTTCCCCCGCTCCAGCGACGTCACAACGACCTTCCGCCCTGGCCACCAGCTCATCTCGCCGACCAGCACGGCAATTGCGGGAACAACCAGGCTACGGATGACGAAGGTGTCGATGATGATGCCGACGCAGGCGGCGAACCCCACCTGAACCATCGGACGCATCGGGGAAAACATCATGGAACCGAATGTGCCAGCCATGATGATGCCACAGGAGGTGATGATGCCGCCAGTAGTCGCCAGCGCCTTCGTGATGCCTTCGCGCATTTTCCCCGGAACATACTCCTCCTTGACCCGGGTGATCAGGAAAATGTTGTAGTCGACCCCCAAGGCGACCAGCACGCAGAAGGAGAAGAATGGCACCGACCAGTGCAGGCCATCCTGCCCGAGGATCCTGCAGAAGAACAGATAACTGATTCCAAGGGTGGAAACATAGCTGAGAACCGTTGTCAGAAGCAGGTACACCGGTGCCACGATGCTCTTGAGAAGCAGAGCCAGGATGAGGAAGATGCCCGACAGGACGAAGACGATGACGACCGCCATGTCGCTGCTGACCAGATCCCGCACCTCTGCAAAAGTGGACGAAATGCCGGATGTTACAAAGGTCGATCCTTCCAGGGATGTGTTTTTCAAGGAGAATGACAGGGTGTCCCTGATTTTTCCGATGGCATCGAGTGCCGCGGTGGAATAAGGTGTGACGGAAAGGACAAGATCGAATGTGGCGCCTTTTCCGTCCGGTGACAGATAATTGGATACAGCGTCCTTGAATTCCGGGTATTCCGTGAAGACATTGGCAGGCAGGTAGAAAACATCATTGAGGGTGCTGCCGTAGTCCGATGCTGCGTTGTTGATTTTCGTCAGTCCGTCTTCCATTTTTTTCAGATTTTCGTTTATGGGACCGACCCCGGCGGATATCTTCTTCAAGGCATCCGCCGCAGTGCCCAAATCGGTTCCAGCTTTTTCAGCACCTGTCTTCATGGCTGAAAGACCGCCACGGATCTTGGCAAGCGCGTCAGAGGAGGCCTGGATGCCGCTGCCGACACCCGTCAGCCCTTCCCCGATCTGCGTCAGGCCTGTGGCCGTCTGCGAGATTCCTCCGCTGATCTGGGCGAGACTTGCCCCAACCCCGCCAAAACTTTGCGAAACCGCCTTCAGTGTGCCATACGCTGTCTGGAAATCCACATTCATCTGCAGTTTCGGATCTGCGGCCACCATTTTCCCGAGTGAGGAGATGGCGCTGTCTACCGATGCGGCCAGTTTCTTCACACCTCCCGCGGTTTTGACGGTTCCGGCGGAAAGAATGCTCAATTGCGCGGAGACATCCTTGATGCCGGCGGCCGATTGATCGGTGCCGGCCCGCAGCTTGGCGAGTCCGTCCTGCGTTGAGGCAATGCCGGACTGAAGTGTGCCGACCGAACCGGCAAGGCCCGTCTGCAAACTGCTTCCCCCGGAACCCAGGCCCTCCGCGACCTTGTCGATTCCATTCCGGATGGATGCGATGCCATCCATGATAGGAGTGAAACCGCTGCCCACATCCTTCAGGCCGCCGGACAGCAGGGTAATCTGGCTGCCCAGCGAAGCCTGCGTCAGTTTCTCGCCGAGGAGTCTCGTCGCGGAACGGATTCCCTCGACATTTTCAACCTTCAGGAGATTTTCCGTGATCGTGTCGATCATTTTCAACGAACCCGTTCCGAACAAATCCTTGTCCGTTTTCAGCGTCACGCGGACCGGCAGGAGATCCCCCTTGCGAAAATGCTCGCTCATCACGGTGAACCCCTTGATGGAAGAGGTTTCGGGAGGCAGGTCCTTCATGTTGTCGTAGGAAATGGTCATGCCGGTGGCAAAATAGAGGAACGGAACGAAAAGGACCAGCGAAATGAGCAGGAAGCGGACAGGCATCGCGGTGACCTTGCCGGCCAGCTTGGCCCATAATCCGGTGCGCAGGCTTTCATTGTGCAGGGAGAAGCTTTTGGCCGGCCAGAAGACCTTCTCCCCGAGCATGGAGATGAAGGCTGGAATCAAGGTCAGCACGGCGAGAATGGTGATCGCCACCCCGATGGCCACACTGGGTCCCGTCGTGCTGAACAGGCCGAATTTCGCAAAAATCATGAACAGGAACCCCACCACCACGGTTCCCCCGCTGGAGATGACGGCGATACCCGTGTTGGGCATCGCGTCAATCAGGGCTTTGTCCTTGTCCTTCCCGTGCGAAAGCTCTTCCTTGAACCGGGAAAGGATCAGCATGCAATAGTCGGTGCCGGCGCCGAACAGCACGGCAATCAGGAAGGTTTCCGTGAAGGTTGAAATCTTGAAACCGCCCCATGTCAGGAATCCGATGATGCCACGGGAGATGATGAAGCTGAGCCCGATGGTGAGAAGCGGCAGCAGCGGCGCCACCGGCGAACGGTAGATGACGATGAGGATCAGCAGCAGCAGGATGATGGTGATTTTCGTCACGATGGCCATGCTGGTCTTCGTCGCTTCATGCTGCTCGGCACTGATGGCCGCGTCCCCCGTAATGTAGATTTTCAGGTCTTGCGGCGCTGCATGGGTGATGCCGTCGATTTCGATTTTCCCGCCGTCGATCACTCCGTGAACGCTGTTGAGCGTTTTCGTGGTTTGGTCCGAATACGCTGCCGCATTCACATTCAGATAGACGAGGGACACCTTGCCGTCCTTGCTTGTCAGCTGGGTCTTCATGGCAGCGCTGGTGCCGGGCGACAGGACATCCCCGATGCTCAGGCCTTCCTTGTTTTTGGTGAAATACTTGTCGATTGCCCCCACATATTCATCATCGGCGGCAGTGAACGGGTTGTCTGAACTGATCACGAGGACCAGGCTGGTATGGCTCACGCTATCCGGAAACAGGGATTTGATCAGTTTGTTTGCCTCGGCCGTCTTGGAGTCGGATGGCAGAAAACTGCCGTTGTCCGTGCTGATGATATCCGACAGCTTGGGAGCAGTCAGGAAAAGCATGGCGGCAGCAGCCACCCAGACCACTGCGGCAAGCCATTTGATACGGATGATGAATGTGGTAAACCGCCCTAACATATATGTTCCGTCGAGTAGACAACTCGACACTCCTTTCAAACTTATCTTCTGAGTGAAGGGAATGTCTGTTGCCCCTCACAGAACCGTACGTGCAGTTTTCCCGCATA
>JANYKF010000043.1 GCA_025361665.1 Clostridiaceae bacterium | reverse complement strand
TTCCCTTGTTGCGGACATCGTCCCGCAAATCGGCTGTGATGTCCACCCCGTTCGGCACGGCGATGATCACGCCGGAGGACAGCTTTTCCATGTCGCCGTCCAGACAGTAGACCGCACCGCTCAAAAAGTCCACCATGCGCTGGGCGAGCATGGAATCCGTCTTTTCCACATTCATGATGACGGTGCTGCGCGCGCGGAGATGATCGACCAGTTCCTTCATTTCCAGAATGTTCTGAGGGGAGCGGATGATGACTTTGCGTTCCGCGGGAGCACCCAGCGGAACGACCTTGTTCGGGGGCTGTCCTTTGCGCAATGTGCGGGACGCAGCTTCAGGAACCGGTGCGGATTCTTCCGGCAGGTTGTCTTCGTACATATCGTCTTCTGTTGTGTTTTGGGATTCCCAACCAAAAAAATCGAGCAGTTTGTTCATTGCTCCAGCCATGATGGATTCCTCCGTTTTTCCTTCGTGCGTGCATGCCGGCATCTGATGACCCGGCAACTTCAGTATGGACCCGCTTCGCGTACCGCAGGCCGGCTGCCAAAGATGGCTGTGCCGACACGGATATGGGTGGCACCCTCTTCCACGGCAATGACAAAATCGTTGCTCATTCCCATGGAAAGAAAGTCCATAGAAACATTATCCAACTTCTGTGATCCCATGTCAATGGCCAATTCTTTGAGCCGCTTGAATATCGGGCGCGTTTCTTCCGGCGTGCCGGCATCCGGCGCAACGGTCATCAGGCCGTGAACGCAGATACAGGCGCTGTTGGAAGCCTTTTGAAGCAAGCATTCCAATTGATCGGGCGACACTCCGGTTTTTGACGTCTCACCGGAAACATTCACTTCCACCAGTACATGCCAAAGGAAACCTGTTATGTCCGATATGCGAACCATCTCATCCAGCAAGGCGATGCGGTCCAGGGAGTGAATCAGCATGTTCCTGCCGGCCAGCTGCCGCACCTTGTTCGTCTGCAGACGTCCGATGAAGTGCCAAACCGCCGTATCCGGCAGGCAGGCGGATTTTCTGAGGAATTCCTGCACCCGGTTTTCGCCGAATTGCGTCACGCCCAGGCGCATGGCTGCCGTCATCACCGGCACATCCACCGTCTTGCTGACGGCGATGAGGGTCACGTCTTCCACGTTCCGACCTGCCCGGCATGCCGCAGCAGCCACGGTATCCCGAACGGCCGACAGGCGGGCCCGCAGGATAAGGTCTCCTCCCGGCTCCGCACCATCACAGGCCTCTTCGTCCGCAACCCCCTTGCAGTCCGGGATTTCCAGTTCCCGCGGTGCTTCCGCACCGGATCCGGTCATCATGGCTTCCACGTTCATTTCTGTATCACCTGTCCGTCCGTGACGCCGTCAGGATTCTGAAGATACAGATCATACACGCTGATCCGCTCAAGGGCGTCGACATTGTCGAGATTCTCGATGATTGCCCAGGAATCCTGAACACCGAGTACATGAACGCGACGCAAGTCGGCCCGGTTCATCTTCAGCAGCATGATGTCAGCCGTGCCGTCGACGCTGTTGCGGTTGAAAAGGCTTTTCTGCGGCACCTTCATGCCCGTGAGGCTCAACAGGACCAACTCCCCCCGAAACTTGCGCAGTTCCATGGTTTGTTCCACGAAGCGGCTCATCCTGCCAATCACAAGGCCATTGCCCTTGCCGTCCGGATTGGCCCGCGCCGAAGCCAGCTGCAGCGGAATCCGCTCACTGATGCCGTCCACTTCGATGGGGACCACGGTTTCCTTTTTTCCCAGTTTGCCGGCCTCCAGCCTGGCAGACAAGGTTTTGAATGTTTTCTCATCCACTTCCATGGCCACCCAGCAGGCGTCGTTCTGGACGAGTTTCCCATAAGGGTCGCCCTTCTTCACGGGTATCTCATCCGGAGTGACCCAACGGCGCGGCGCAACCTTGTCCGCCGGCTGCAGTGCGATGGCCCCCACGGTCAGCGAATCAAGCCGAGACGGGGTCCAGGCGGACTCGTAACCGTCATAACTATAACAGACAATGCCCGGCTGCACTGCAACCAGCGGGACCATGGTTTTCGCCATGCGCGTTTCAAGTTTCTTCAATTCCTCCCGCTCAGCCGAAAGAAATCCGTCTTTCGTTTCACGGGACACCAGATAACCGGCCTGTTCTGTCAGGATGCGATTGATGCTTTCCCGAATATCCGACATTTGACGGATGTCACCCGCATTCGCCGCCAGTGCCAGATTCCCCGCTTCCTGTTCCACCGCGTCATCAATGACGGACACCTCGGAATCTCCGGCAACCTTGGCCGCCTTGATGACGCGCAGCAGGACATCGGTTTTCGCCGCGCGGTATTGATGAACCGTATCCTGGGCATCACTGCTGATGAAAGAGGCGATGACGCCTCCGGCAGGCAGCCGCTCTCCATACTTGGCATTGGGAAGAATGGATCCGTTTTCAGGGGAAGAGAGGATCTGCTCGTTGCGGATGAAGACGCCGGAAACGGCGATTTTCATTTCCAGCGTATCCTCCTGGATGATTCCGCTGTCCATGCCTTTGGTGAAAAACCATTTCCACATGGCGGGGATGTACAGCGCCAGCACCAGGACGAACAAAAGTCCCGCGATACCGCTCCCCCTGCCGCGTTTGCGGCGGATGACCGTTTTCACCTTGGTCATGATCTTCCTCCATCAATCTGCCTGCCGCAAGATGTTCCGGCGGCGCATTTCCTCACAGGCGCGCAATACGCCCAGTTTTGCGTGTTCGTAGACAAGGCCGCCCTGCATGTAGGCCGTGAAGGGTTCCCGGATGGGCGCATCGGCGCTCAGTTCGATGGAGGATCCCTGGACAAAGGACCCGGACGCCATGATGACGGGACTGTCATACCCCGGCATGTCCCATGGAACGGGATTGACGAAGGCATCCACGGCGGAGGCTTTCTGGATGCCCTGGCAGAAGGCCACAACCGCTTCCGCACTTCCCAGGCGGAAGGCCTGGGCCAGATCGCCGCGAGGTTCAAAGGGTCCCGGCCAGGCCTCATACCCGAAGGATTCCATGAACGCGGCCGCGAAAACCGCTCCCTTCAGGCTTTCCATGACAACGTGCGGTGCGAGGAAGAACCCCTGGAACATGATCCTGTTCTGGCCAAGCGTGGCGCCTACTTCACGGCCGATTCCAGGCAATGTCATGCGACCGGCGGCCAAGGCAACCAGATCCCGTCGTCCCGCGATATAACCGCCGGAATGGGCAAGACCGCCGCCCGGATTCTTGATGAGGGACCCGGCCATGATATCCGCGCCTGCTTCGGTTGGTTCCCTTGTTTCCGTGAACTCGCCATAACAGTTGTCCACCATGACGATTATATCCTGTCGAACAGCGCGAAAGGCTTTGACCGCTTCTTCCATTTCGTTCATCATCAAGGATTTGCGTTCGGCATATCCGCGGGAACGCTGCAGGAACACCACCCTTGTCTTGTCTGAAATGGCTTTTTTCACAGCTTCAATGTCCATTTCACCGGAAGGATTCAGGTCCACCTGGCGGTACGAAATGCCGAATTCGGCAAGGGAACCCGCTCCAGGCGCGCCGCGCAGCCCAATGACCTCATCGAGCGTATCATAGGGTTTCCCGGTGCCGGACAGCAGTTCATCCCCCGGCCGCAGCAACCCGTACAGGCAAATGGCCAGCGCATGGGACCCGCAGGTTATCTGGTGCCGAACCAAGGCGTCCTCTGCTCCGAAGACGGTGGCATAGACCTCTTCCAGCACTTCACGGCCGCGATCGTTGTATCCGTAGCCCGTGCTTCCTGAAAAATGGGTGTCGCTGACCCGATGCCGCTGCATGGCGGCAATCACTTTCAGCTGG
>JANYKF010000031.1 GCA_025361665.1 Clostridiaceae bacterium | reverse complement strand
AAATCCTCCTCTGTTTCTCCGGGAAAACCGACAATCAGATCGGTGCTTAGGGTAATGCCGGGCATTTCATCCCGAATCCTGTCAACAAGTCCGAGATAGTGCTCCCTTGTATATTTCCTGTTCATGCGCGCCAATACGCGGCTGCTGCCGGATTGAACCGGCAGATGCAGGTGCGTGCATACTTTCCGGCATTCACGCATGGCGAGGATCAGGCTGACGGATAGATCCTTCGGATGGGATGTCATGAAACGGACACGGAGGATGCCCTCCACCTTGTCAATTTCCCGCAAAAGGGTGGCAAACATATCTGTTTCCCCAAAATCCCGGCCATAGGAATTCACATTTTGGCCAAGCAAAGTGATTTCGTGGGTTCCGCTTGCCGCCAGTTCCTTGATTTCCGTCATCACTTCTTCCATGGGACGGCTCCGTTCACGGCCGCGGACATGGGGAACGATGCAGTAGGTGCAGAAATTGTCGCAGCCGGCCGCAATGGCCACCCAGGCCCGGTGAGGATCCATGCGATGCGCCGGAAGCGGTCCCGCCGATTCGCCCGGTCCGTCCCAAATCTCGAAAACACGCTTTCCGCTTGTTTCGAAGGCCAATACGAGGTCCGGAAGCCGATGGATGTTATGTGTGCCGAAAATGATTTTCACTTGAGGATATGATTTCCTGATTTTCTCCACCACGTGTGCCTGCTGCATCATGCAGCCCCCGGCCAGGATGTAGCTGCCGCGATCCGCACATTCCTGCGACAGTGCGCCGATATGGCCGTAGATTTTGTCCTCGGCATTCTCCCGCACGCAGCAGGTGACGAAAAGAATCAGATCCGCAGGTTCCCTTTCACCCACCTGCACAAAGCCCATTTCATCCAGCAGGCCCGCACAGGTCTCCGCATCGCGCTCATTCATCTGGCATCCGTAAACATCCAGCCTGTAAGTGCGCACGCGGTTTCCGTCGGATGCGGAAGCCTGGTTCCGGGCTTGCATGGTCATGATGGCTTCCTGCAATGGACCCGACAGCAGGCGTACCGTTTCCGGATACTGGCTTCTCTTCAAAGAATGTTCCTCATTGCCGGCAGGCAAGCCGGTTTCTCCGTATTTTTCCTTGTATTGCTCCATGTTCCATCATAGCAGAGACTGGGGCGTTGGAAAAGGTGATTCGGGTAGACTTTGCATGCCTCGCGGGTCGCATGGCGAAATGTAACAGAGGGTTTACATTTTCAGAATTTCGTTTATGATGCAACTTCCGTGGTAATTGTATTCCATACCGGATGGTTCCGGGCTGGACACAAAACACAAAGACTAAATGGAGGTATTTCGCATGATTTCCACAGCTATGTTGAATCTCTTGAATGATCAGATTCAAAAGGAATTCTATTCGGCCTATCTTTACCTTTCCATGAAAGCCTGGTTTGCCGAACAGAATCTTGACGGTTTCGCCAATTTTTTCAATGTGCAGTTAATGGAAGAAAGGGACCATGCCCTGAAGTTTTACAATTATGTCATCCATGTATCCGGCAAGGTTGAACTGCAGGCCATTCAGGCACCTCCCATTGATTTCGTGACTCCCCTCTCCGTTTTCGAGGAGTCCCTCAAGCACGAAAAGTTCGTCACGGCCTCCATCTACAATCTGGTCAACCAGGCCATAGAGGAGAAGGACCATAAGACAAGCGCCTTCCTGCAATGGTTCGTCACGGAACAGGCCGAAGAGGAAGCCACAGCGGAGAGCAACATCCGCAAGCTCCAGCTCATCGGCGGCAATACGCAGGGCTTGTTCATGCATGACGCGGAACTGGCAAAACGCGTATATGTTCCTATATCACCCCCGCTTGTGTGATGCATCGGCACATTGGACCCGATGAAATCGGAAAGGACGGTTTTCCCCGCTTTGGGAAAACCGTCCTTCCCTATATGATTCTCGTGCAAATAGTCGATTTTCGACTTTTTCATGCAAGTTGCATTTTGCAGCTTGCATGCATCCGGAGCAAAAGTTGATGTTCATCATTCAAAAATGTTCAGTGTCAAGACAATGCCACCAGGACACAATGGCGCAGCGTGGTGATCCCAAGCGCCTCGGCCCGGCGCACCAGTTCCGGTTCATGCGATCCAGGCTGGAACCATGCATAGGGAATACCGAGTCTGCCGGCTTCTTCGATCACCCCGGCCCCGCGTTCCGGCGAAACCACCATGTCGATGACGTCGGGTCGCACGGGCAGGGAGGACAAATCCGGATAACAGAGGTCCCCGTCTAAGGACCTGCACGTCGGATTCACGGCATACACGCGATATCCGTGATTCTTCAGTGCCTGGTAAATGCGATTGCCGAATTTCCCCGGGTCCGCATTCGCACCCACCACTGCCCATGTTTCCGCTTCCAGCATCGTTTTTGTCAGCGTTTCCTGATCCATGGGGCCAACTCCTTTCTGATTCCCTTCATAAACCTGCATCACGCGCCTGCTCGAATAAAGGTTCCCGCGTCCAGCTCCGCGAACGCCTCATCAAGTTCCGCTTCCGTATTCATCACGATAGGACCGCGCCAGGCTACGGGTTCATGCAGCGGATCTCCCGTCAGGATCAACATCCTCGCCCCTTCAGGACCCGCCTTGCACTTGATGCCGCATCCATCTTCAAACAGAACCGCAACCGGAGGCACGTCGACTGGACCGGCCTCTCCTGCGAAAAGCGCCTTGCCTTCCTCGAGGAAGGCAAAAACGGTCGCGTGCGGCGGGGTTTCCAATTCAAAGGGTGCGTCTCCGGGCAGCAGCAATTCAAGCATGCAGGTATGGACACCCAAATGGCGCGCTGGACCCTGCACCTCGAAATAGGAGCCGGCGATGACCCGGACGGTTCCCCCGCCGGTTCGGTTCGAAGTGACGGGGATATCTTCCTTTCGCAAATCCCGGTACTCCGGAGGTATCATTTTCCTTGATGCCGGCAAATTGACCCATAATTGGACACCCAGCATCCGATTGCACGGTTTCGGCATCTCCTGGTGGATGATGCCTCCCCCGGCCGTCATCCATTGACAATCTTCCGGACCGATGACGCCGGAATTGCCCAGGCTGTCACCGTGTTCAATCCGGCCCTCAGCCAAAAATGTGACGGTTTCGATGCCGCGATGCGGATGCCATGGAAAACCGGCCTGATAATCCCTTGGATCGGTCGAATCAAAAAAATCAAGCATCAGGAACGGATCAAACAGTTCCGTGTCACGCCAGGACAGCACCCTTGTCAGGCGGACTCCGGCCCCATCCCGTGTCCTTTGACCCACTACCCGTTTTTTCACAATCCTCATAGGTTCCATCAGACTGCCTCCGTTCCATCTCCGTATCCCCAGATGCCTGTCCCTTTCTGTATTCCCAATCTGCGACGGAAATATTCACCGAGGGCAAAACGAACCATGATTCTGGTGTAAAAACTCACTTTTGTGAGTTTTTATGCAGGATGTCTCTGACATCCTGCATGTTGAAGGCACATTTTGTGCCTTCAACACACCAAATCACGTGATTCGGTGTCATCCGGCGGCAACCTGTTGAAGCGGCTGTTCACATCTTTTTGCCGATCTCATCCGTAATCCTTGCGACGAATGCATCCAGCGACATTGTGCCCAGATCGCCTTCCTTTCGGGAACGGACGGACACTGCGCCGTTTTCCAGCTCCCTGTCCCCTATGACAAGCATGTATGGGACCTTTTCCAGTTGTGCCTCCCGGATTTTATAGCCGATTTTTTCGTTGCGGGCATCGATTTCGACATCCATGTCCCGGTCACGAAGTACCTCGGCGGCTTTCTCAGCAAAGGCCGCATGCTTGTCCGCCAAGGGAAGGATCTTCACCTGGACGGGGGCCAGCCAAACCGGAAAGGCACCGGCGTAATGCTCGATGAGGATGCCGAAAAAACGCTCGATCGATCCCAGCAGGGCCCGGTGTATCATATACGGACGCTGTTTGCTGCCATCGGCCGAGATATAGGTCATGTCGAAGCGTTCCGGCAGGTTGAAGTCGAACTGGATGGTGGAAAGCTGCCATTCGCGACCCAGCGCATCCTTGATCTTGATGTCGATCTTCGGGCCGTAAAAAGCGCCTCCGCCCTCATCGATGTCGCATTCCAGACCTTCGGACACCACGGCATCCTTCAAGGCGACCGTGGCCGCATCCCACATGAAGGTTTCCCCCACGGACTTGCCTTTCGGCTGCGTGGAAACATAGATATGGTATTGATCGAAACCGAAATCTTTCAGCAAATCCAGGCAGAACCGGAGTACCCGTCGGATTTCTGTCGGCATCTGGTCCGGCGCGCAGATCAGGTGGGCATCGTCCTGGGTGAAGCCCCTCACGCGGAGAAGGCCATGCAGGGCGCCACTCTTCTCATAGCGGTACACGGTTCCGAGTTCCGCCCACCGGAAAGGCAAATCGCGATAGGAATGCATGCCGTTCTTGTAGATCATGACGTGGAACGGGCAGTTCATGGGCTTCGCGTAGAAATCCTGTCCATCCACGTCCATGGGCGCATACATGCTTTCCTTATAGAAGCCCAGGTGTCCGGATGTTTCCCAAAGCTCCCCACGCCCGATATGTGGCGTATAGACAAGTTCATAGCCGTTCTTCAAGTGCTTGCGACGCCAGAATTCCTCGATGCGGTAGCGGACCTTGCCTCCCTTTGGGTGCCAGAGCGCGAGGCCGGGCCCTACCTGATCATTCATCGAGAACAAGTCAAGATCTTTGCCGATGCGCCGGTGATCCCGTTTTTCAGCTTCCTCGATCCGCTTCACATATTCCTCGAGCTGGGCGGCTTTCGGGTAGGAAATCCCGTAGATGCGCTGCAGCATCTTGTTCTTTTCATCTCCGCGCCAATAGGCGCCGGCCACCTTCATGA
>JANYKF010000518.1 GCA_025361665.1 Clostridiaceae bacterium | reverse complement strand
CGGGGACAAGCGGATGCTGGGTGCCGTTTTCCGCTTTCATCCCGGCAGCGTGGCCCTGGAGATTCCGGATGCGGGCCTGGTTCTGACGGGTTCCTTCAAAGTGGTGAAGGGCATCACACTGGAATATGAGGTTCAATCCGGCACCCAGGGCGGAATGCCGCTGGATCCCGCGCAGCTCGCCGAGTTGTCGAAAAACGGCCCGCTCCGGTTCGGCCTGGAGCCATTGCTGCAGGGGGGAACCATCAGCAAGGTCAAAATTCTCGAAGGCTCCCTGACTTTGGATGTGTCAATCAGCCTTTTTTGAAGGATGAGCAGAGATCTGGAAGCATGAAAAGAGTTTTACAGGAGGAACAGCGGATGATCGAGGCACAGGACGTATCCCTGCAGTATCCCGATGGAACAGTTGCCCTGAAGCCGTTCAGCCTTTTCATCGGAGGCGGGGAACTCATTTACGTCACCGGTCCCAGCGGTTCGGGCAAAACCAGCCTGCTGCAGCTGCTGCTTGGCATGGTTGCGCCTTCGTCCGGCCTTCTGTCCGTGCTGAACCAGCCGATGTCCGGTGCGCGGGGAGCGGATATCCGGAAATTGCGGCGCAAGGTGGGCCCGGTTTTCCAGGAGTTTCGCCTGACGGCCGGCAGGAGCGCGTGCGAGAATGTCATGGCCGGTATCCGTTTCCTGCGGCCTGCCTCGGGATCCCTGAGACAGGAGGCGCTGGAGGCACTCGAACGCGTTGGATTGTCTCACAAGGCCGCCTCCCCGATCGAGCACCTTTCCTGGGGGGAAAGGCAAAGGGTTGCCATCGCGCGGGCCATTGCCCGCAAGTCCGAACTGATCCTGGCCGACGAACCGACCGGTACCCTCGACAAAGAGAATGCCCTCATCATTCTTTCCCTTCTGATTTCTTTGCGGGATGAAAAAACCACGGTGCTGATTACGACGCATGCCACGCACCTGCTGGAACCCGCACGGGCCAGCGGGGTCATCCGCATGGACAGCGGACGGCTGGACATGTCGCGGGGAGGGGACGGACGATGAAGCGAAGAATGGACAATGCCATCCATCACCTGCGCGAAGCGGGGATCCTGTTCCGGTCCAACCTGTTCTCAAACCTGATGTCCCTGTTGAGCACCACGCTCGTATTTCTTTTCCTCGCCATGATCCTGGCGGGTTGGCGCACGACAGGCCATTGGGTCGGATTGATTCGCTCGGGAGCGGAAATCCAGATTTTCCACCGGATCGCGGATGTGTCTTCCACAGCCGCCATCGTTGACCCGGGTGTTCTGTCGAAAGAAATCAGCCGGATCCCTGGAGTGGAAGCCGTGATTTTCGTGAATGCGGAAGAAGCACGGAAGCGGATGACGGAATTGCTGGGCGGGGAATCCGATGCGCTGGCGCAATTCGGGGAAAATCCATTCCGTCCGTTCCTTGAAGCCCGGATCCGGCTGGAGGACATGAATGCCGTCCTGTCTGCCATATCATCCCTGGATGGGGTCGAGTCCATCCGGGACAACCGATCCATACTGGAAATGCTGATTGGGCTTGAAAACGCACTGCGCGTATTGGGGCTGGCCCTGGGCATTGCCGTGGGCATCTTCACCTTTGTCCTTCTTTCCCATATCATCCGGACAGGTGTCATCCACAACCGTGAACAGATTCGTACCCTGCGTCTCCTGGGAGCGCCTGAATTCCACATCGCCTTTCCGTTTTTCCTCCTGGGTCTTTTCGTGAGTGCGGGTGGTGCTCTTCTGGCGGCTGGCCTGGTCTCCGGCGGCATCAGCCTGTTCTGGATGAAAATGGCTTCCCCGCTGCCGTTCCTGCCTCTGCCAGCCCCGCAGACGCTGCAGGCGGGGTTGTTTGGCATTCTTGGGGGGATCGGCGTCCTGTTGGGTTTGTTGGGAACGGCATCAGGATTGCTTTCCGCCAGAAACGGCGGGGATGAGGGGTATTTCCGGTAATCACGATCTCGAATGCAGCAATGCGGCCAATCGCATCAATGCGGTCGGATTGGCGGATGGCACCGAATCACGTGATTCGGTGTGTAGAAGGCACAAAATGTGCCTTCTACATGCAGGATGTCAGGGACATCCTGCATAAAAACTCACAAAAGTGAGTTTTTACACCAGAATCAGGTTTGCACTTTGCCGGCCGTGTATGACAAATACCTCAACCCGGAATACCCTGCCGGAGGCATCTTCCGGGCAGAAGGCACTATCAGGGATCAGTGTCAGATATAGCGCTTCACATCCCGGCCGGTGACGAACGCATACAATTCGATATATTTCTTGACGGTACTGGCCATGATTTTTCCGATCAGAATTTCCTCCACTTGGAAGAAACCAACTGAAGCAGACATTTCGACGGTGATTTTCAAGGGTTTTTCTTCGCCCTTCTCAATGGTGACCTTTTCGATGGCGGACGATGAGTACTTGTGGATATCGCCGACACGGGACTCCTGGTTGATGAGCATCGGGATTCTGGCCCGCCCCTTTTCCATGTCGCAGCCATCAGCAATCAGGATGATACCGGCTTCCAGCGAATGGATGGCATGATGGGTCATATGTCCCATGATCCCTTCGAGCATCGTCGACTTGATGGCGATCTGCCTGGGTGTCTGACCCGGGAACGTCACCTTCAGAATGCGATCCACAATGTTGTTGGCCAGGATGAACGAACTCATTTCATGGCTCTGGCGACCCACGGACATGCCGATGTCATGGAGAAACGACGCGAGAAGCACCGCGATGCGGCTGTCCTCCACCGTGCCGATTTCCTCCATGACAAGGTTTGGCTGGATGCCCGCCTCCGTCAGGATTTTGAACATTTTCATGGCATTGAGGGCCACCTTGCGCATGTGTACCGGACCGTGGTCGTTGAAGCCCATGCGCTTAATGGAGACGGTGTTGGCCAGTTCCTGATAGGAGTGGATCTCCTCGTCATTGAAGATGAGGGCGGCAACATCGAGCGCCTTTCCGGCGAGCATGCCTGCCAGTTCTTTCTCCAGGCTCAGTTCCAGTGGTGACTTCATGTTATCCTCCCAGGTGATTGGTTGCTGGTCCGATTATACACCTGCGTCACCTCGCGGTATCCCACACGAAGATAGATCATCAGGTTTTCGATGTAGCGGTCGGTGGGGTTGGGGAACTCCATGAACCCCGCTGAGGGACAGAGAATGAACCGGCCTGATTTCGACCCGGCGGCCACGGCCTTCACGACCAGTTCTTCCATCCGTTCTGGACTGGCGGTCCAAAGATCGTGCGTTTCGATGTTTCCCTCTAACCCGATCGCGTCACCGTACTGCGCGGTCAGTTCCACCAGGTTGACATTGCCCATTGGCGGGGGTTCAAGGGGATTGAGAACATCCACGCCCATATGGATGAACCGGTTCATGAGGCTTGTCACCCGGCCATGGCAGTGAAGCCAGACATGGCTGCCATGCGCATGGATCAGGTCGCACAGGGGCTTGTCGTATTGCATGACGAACCGCTCGAAATGATCCGGGGACATCAGCGGCGGGATGCAGACTTCAGGGCCGACCCAGCCGAAGACCGGCCTGAATCCTGTTTCCAGGACCCGTTCCGCCTCAAGCCGGATGCGGCCGGAATACACGGAAAGGGCTCGGTCCAAAAGCTCCGGAAATTCGACGCTCATCGTGGCAAACAGTTCCGATCCGAGGCTGCGGTGGATTGCGTAAACCGCGTTGTCCAGAAAACACAGGCAGATGCCCCGGTCGCCCACGGCCTCGTCCATTTGAACATAGTTTTGCATGCTGAAAGGAAACGGTTCATAGGGAACGGACAGCAAGGCCTCTAGGTCGCTTTCATTCTTCACCGGATGCTCCAGATCATAGCCGGGTGTTCCGTCGGGACTGCGGCGGAACACTTTTTTCAGATCCCCCTTGGGGGTATGGATGATGCCGGTGACATCTTCCCAGCCATTCATTGCCTGTGTGACGAACGTTTCCGTGATTTGTCCGCCTTGGATCCCCAGAACGGTATCCGTCGGCGAAGAGGCACCCACCACAAGATCGGTGACCTTCATGGCCAGTTCGCAAACAGGGCCATATGCAGGATGGAGCAGTTCCAGATCCGGTTTCAGTCCCCAAAGCTTCAAGGCCGGCCGATCGATGGGACGATTCCCGAAAATGGCCGTCAGCCGTTCTCTTCCATTCATGATTCACACATCCGTCACGCTTTAAAAGTATCGTAAATGAAGGGATCGTACATGGGAAGACAGGAGGGATCTTATCGCCTTCCGCCAGTCAGTAGATGCTTCAATGTGGTTTCGAGTTCCCGGAGTTTCATGTCCAGGAACCCGCTCATCGTGCGGTTCCCTTCTCGCTCCGCTTCCCTGCGGAGAGACTGGAAAAGTGATCCGTATTCCTGCTGCAGCAGGCGAATCCGGCTTTCATGGGTTTGGTCCGCATGGGAACGGGGCTTTTGCCGGTTTTCCGCTTCAGCGGTCTCAGACCTGCTTTTGTTGCCGGGCGGCTGCAGCGGGTATTGTCGGGTACCGGCATCGGGTGCGGCATCCGGTTTTCGCCTGTCCATGGGGTCGAATGCCAGGGAAGTGTCCCGGCGTCTGTCCACCGGAACGGGCAACCTCTCGCCACTCCCGGAAGTGTCCCGGCGCCTGTCCACCGGAACGGGCAACCTCTCGCCACTCCCGGAAACGTCCCGGCGTCTGTCCACCAGTTCGGGCCCCCAGGTCTGGGTGACCTTGATTTCATAGGAAACACCGAACGGATCCAGGCACACTCCAAAGGAAGGAATATCGGTCTTGATCTGAAACCGGCTTTGAATCGACGCTGAAAAAATTTCCATGACTTCCGGTTCACCATGGACGATCAGGATGCGTTCCGGTTTCTGCTTCATGGCGGCCACCCAATTCAGCAAACCGTCGCGGTCTGCATGCCCGGAGAACCCTTCCATGACTTCAATCTGGGCGTGAACCGCGATTTCCTCGCCAAAAAGGGTCACCTTTTTCAGGCCGTCCACCAGCTGCCGGCCCAAGGTGCCCGGTGCCTGATACCCGACGAACATGATGGTGGATTCCGGTTTCCACAGATTGTGCTTCAGGTGGTGCTTGATGCGGCCGGCATCGCACATGCCGCTGGAAGAGATGATGATCTTCGGCTCGTCATCGAGGTTGAGCGCTTTGGATTCCTCCATGGAGGTGGTGAAGCGCAGGTTTGGAAAGTCCAGAAGGTTCTCCCCATCGATGATGTAGGATTTTGCCTCCTCATCGTAGCATTCCGGATGGTTGCGGAAAACCTGGGTCGCGGAGATGGCCAGCGGACTGTCGACGACAACGGGTGTTCTGAAAATCGAATCGACTTTCGCGCCCAGGATGTCCCGCTGCCGGTTGATGTCGTATAGAATCTCCTGGGTGCGGCCCACCGCGAAAGAAGGGATCACCACATTGCCGCCGCGCCGGATGGTGTCGTTGATCACATTGACGAAATGATCGGCTTTGTCCACGCTGGCCGGGTGAAGCCGGTCGCCGTATGTCGATTCGATGATGAGGCAATCCGTGCCGTCGATGAGGGCGGGATCCCGCAGAATCGGCATGTTGATATTTCCCAGATCGCCGGAGAATACGAGTTTCCTGGTGGCCCCATTCTCCGTGACCCAGATCTCCAGGATGGCTGACCCCAGAATATGCCCCGCATCCCGGAAGATGACCTTGATGTCCGGGTGCGGTTGGAAGGCTTCATCGTATGAAACCGGACTGAGCAGGGTGCAGGCCTCCTGTGCGTCGGCCGCCGTGTAAAGCGGGTCGATGGGCGCTTTGCCGGCACGGATATTCTTCCGGCTGCGCCATTCGGCCTCCATTTCCTGGATGTGTCCGGAATCCGGCCACATGATCGTGCACAATTCGGCTGAGGCCTTCTGTGTGTAAACCGGAGAACGAAAGCCATCCACATACAGTTTCGGAACCCGTCCCGAGTGGTCGATATGCGCGTGCGTCAGCAGGAGGAAGCCAATGGCCTGCATGTCGAAGGGAAATGGCGCTTCATTGGCATTGTTGTTTTCATGACGCCCCTGAAACATGCCGCAATCGACAAGAAACTTGACGTTTTCCGATTCCACGAGATAGCAGGAACCGGTTACGGTTTTCGCCGCACCAAGAAATGTGAGGGTCATATGCTCCTCCTTGTACAGTTGCATTTTTGCCTTAGCAAGGAAGGATCGACAGGTTCATATTTTTTGCGCTATTTGCCGCCCGGCATCGATCTGTTTCATGCTATTTGCCGCCCGGCATCGATCTATTCCACGCTATTTGCCGCCCGGCATCGATCTGTTTCACGCTATTTGCCGCCCAGCATGGAAATCAGGACGCCGGCCGCAACCGCCGATCCGATGACGCCGGCCACGTTCGGACCCATGGCATGCATCAGCAGGAAGTTGCCGGGATTGGCTTCCTGACCGACTTTCTGGGAAACGCGGGCTGACATGGGAACGGCGGAGACACCAGCAGATCCGATCAGCGGATTGACCTTTCCGCCGGAAATCCAGTACAGGATTTTTCCGAAGAACACACCGGTCGCGGTGCAGAGTGCGAAAGCCATGGCGCCGAGAATGATGATTTTCAACGATTGCACGCCGTATCCCGGCAATGACAGCTTCTCCGCGGAAGCCGTGGCGCCGACCGATACGCCGAGGAACAGCGTGATGATGTTGATGAGCGCGTTCTGCGAAGTTTCGCTGAGGCGGGGCACCACATTGGATTCCCGGAACAGGTTCCCGAGCATCAGCATGCCGACCAGCGGGGTGGCATCCGGAACGATGAGCGCCACGACGATCGTCACGACGATGGGAAAAAGGATTTTTTCCAGTTTGGGAACAGGACGGAGCTGTTCCATCACGACTTCACGTTCTTTTTTCGTGGTCATCAGCTTCATGATGGGCGGCTGGATGACAGGTACCAGCGCCATGTAGGAGTAAGCAGCCAGGGCGATGGGGCCAAGCAGGTGCGGGGCGAGTTTTGTGGTGGTATAGATGGCCGTTGGCCCGTCCGCTCCTCCGATGATGGCGATGGCCCCGGCTTCCTGCGGGTTGAAGCCCAGCAGCATGGCGCCGAAAAAGGTGAAGAAGATGCCAACCTGGGCTGCCGCGCCCAGAAGGAGGCTTCTCGGGCTGGCGATCAGCGGGCCGAAGTCCGTCATGGCGCCGATGCCCAGAAAGATGAGCGGAGGAAATACCCCAAGTTTCACACCCAGGTACAGGATATCCAGCAGGCCGAATTTCGAACTGTTGAAGAGATCCGCAAACTGCAGCTTGTCCATGTTGTCCCAGATGACGGGATGCATCATGTTTCCGAGGGGGAGGTTGGCCAGGAGCATGCCAAAGGCGATGGGCAGCAGCAGCAGCGGTTCAAACTGATGCTTGATGGCGAGGAAAATGAAAAGACCCGCGATGGCCAGCATGAGGAAGTGGAGGGGTGTCATGT
>JANYKF010000483.1 GCA_025361665.1 Clostridiaceae bacterium | reverse complement strand
ACCGGGCAAAAAGGAAAAGCGTCCGCTCAGCATCCCGGCAATGATAGACCGTGCTCAGCAGGCACTTCACCTGCTGACACTGGCTCCCATTGCGGAAACGCAGGCGGACAAAACATCCTTCGGATTCCGGGAATGCCGGAGCACGGCGGACGCCATGCAATATGCCCGCCTGATGCTATCCAGGAAGACAGCCCCGCAGTGGGTTGTCGAGGGCGACATCAAAGGTTGCTTCGACAACATCAATCACCAGTGGCTGACAGACAACATCCCGATGGATACTGAAATCCTGACCAAATTTCTAAAAGCGGACTATTCCTACCGCAACCGCCTATATCCTACCACTCAAGGGTCTGCCCAAGGTGGTGTGATTTCACCAACTCTTGCGAATATGACACTGGACGGCTTGCAGCAGGAACTTGGTCAAAGGCTGAAAGGCAGGAAGCATCACTTCATCCGGTATGCAGATGATTTCATCGTCATCGTCAAGGATGAAGAAACAGCACTGGAAACTATCGGAATCATCAATTCCTTTCTGGAGATTCGCGGACTCAGACTGTCTGAAACGAAAACGAAAATCACCCACATCACCGAAGGCTTCGACTTTCTGGGATGGAACTTCCGCAAATACCGAAACGGTCACCTCATCATCAAACCGTCTGTGAAATCCATCAAACGATTTGTAGAAAATTTGAAACTCCTCTTCCACAAGATGCGGACGGCAACGCAGGACGAACTCATCAAGGCGCTCAACCCCCGAATTACGGGATGGAGCAACTATCATGCATGTGTGAATGCGAAGCAGACTTTCAACAAGATGGACAACTATGTCAACCGCAAAGTGTGGCGATGGGGAAAACGGCGGCACGGCACCAAGAAAAACAATGACTGGGTGAAAGAGCGATACTGGAAGAGCAGAGGAAACCGGAATCATGAATTTGCAACAGAAAAACAATGGCTGAAGCGTTGCAGTGACACTCCGGTTGTCCGGCACAGTCTGGTGAAACTTGACAAAAACCCATATACTGATGGTGTATACTTCGCTGATAAAGCGAAGTGGCGTAAACAGCAAAGACGAATGGCGTACAACAAAACGACTGTTGCGCAACTCATAAAGAGAGGCGTTACGAATGCTTGAGCGCAGTGCGGTGAAAGCCGCAAGCTGCGTTCTTATGGGGGAAAGGGACCGAGAGGTCCCTGACCTACCAGATGTCTATTCTTGCGAATCGAAAGGAAAACTCATGATGAAGACACGCAATCTGGCCATCACCGCCACCATGCTGGCCATCGCCCTGGTTTTCCAGTTGGGGTTTGCCCAGTTTTCCCAACCGCTTGTGGGTCCGCTGGTGAACATGACGCTTTTCCTCACCACGGCATTGGTCGGCATACCGGCAGGCATCCTTGTGGGGTGCTGCACACCTGTCGCCGCCTTTGTTCTGGGCATCATGCCGGTTTTACCGCTGTTGCCCGTCGTGGCGGTCGGAAATGTCATTCTGGTTCTTCTGTTTGGACTGGTCCGGCGCATAGCAAAAAATGGGAATCAGATAAGATCTTTCCAGATTGATATTCCGGCAGTGTTGGCGGCGGCCTTGGGAAAGTTCGCCGTGCTCGCTCTGGCCATCCGTCTCTTTGTCCCCTTGTTCATGCCCAAGGTAGCGCCAAAAATCGTGGAAGCATTCTCCTTGCCGCAATTGTTCACCGCGCTCATCGGCGGGGCGGTGGCTTTGCTGCTGCTGCGCCTTCTTCCGGCCGCCATCGTCAACCGGCGGGAAAACAAGTGAGATATCCACAGTTTGTTTGAACACTGCCGGTTCCTCATGCGATGGAAAACGAAACACAGGTGCATTATTTTCTGAAAAGAGCCAGCACCTCATCCACAGGGTGACGGTTCGTGCCGTCGCAGCTGATGCTGCGCCGAACCGGAATCACCGTGCACTCGGCATTTTCATATTGCGCCAGGATGGATGGCGTGGCATGGTTTGAGATCAATACGGGAACCCCCTTGCTTGCCAGATGCCCTGCCAGTTTTCTTAGACGGCCCTGCTGCACGGGTGTGAAGCCTCCTGCGCTGTAAGCGGTGAAGTTGGCTGTAAAGGACAGCGGCACATAGGGAGGGTCGCAATAGACGACATCGCCGCATCCTGCTTTCTTCATGGTGGTGGCGAAGTCCGCGCATAGAAACACAGCATGGCGGCTTTTTTCCCAGAAGTTCAGCATTTCCCTTTCCGGGAAATAAGGTTTTTCGTACCGGCCAAACGGCACATTGTAAATGCCCGATGCATTGTACCGGCATAAACCGTTGAAGCCATGCCGGTTCAGATAAAGAAACAACGCGGCTTTGCGTCGACGGTTTCTGGTGATGTTGAATTCTTCCCGGAGGGCCAGGTATCTGACCCGGGCATTGTTTTCCGGTATGAAAAAGGTACGGCAGTAGCGGATGAACCGGATGCCTTCCCGCTGCAGGTAACGGTAAAGGCGGATGATGTCGGGGTTGTTGTCGGCTATCAGATACGACGGGAAATCCGTGTTCAGAAAAACTGCGGCGGCGCCCGCAAACGGTTCGACCAGGCGCGATCCTTCCGGCAGTCTGGATTGGATGGAATCGACAATCCGATACTTGTTTCCAGCCCATTTCAGAAAAGGCTTCATCCGGTTCTCCTTCAGGTGCTCTGTCGGTGAACATACACCAAGTCTGCGCATGCGGCTGTGATCGTGAACATTCGCAGTTTCGCGCAGGACCCCGTGTGCCCGAAACGGTGCCGGCCGTCTGCCCATCAGCATTGTACCACATTGCGGATCCGGTGCCCATTGAGTTGGAACCGATCCGAGCCGGATCCGGCCAGGCAGAAACTGCATGGACGCACTTGCAGGCAAATCAGCCATCAGCCATGCAGCTGTTCGGGAATGGTTGCGCTATACTCATTTGTTCCCTTGCCGGGAACCTGTACCGGCAGTAGAATGGAATTGTACGGTGCGCAACGTATATGCGGCTTTCGGGGCCGACTTTCGCAAGAAAGGAAGTGATCTTGGGTGATTTTCAAACAGGAGGTGGCCATCTTCTGATGGCTGCCGGCGGGAGTTTCCGAAAGGCATTTGCCGGACGGGGCTCCCGCCTTTGTTCCCAAAAGATTCAGCCGGTTATCGGAGACGGCTTCGACAAG
>JANYKF010000456.1 GCA_025361665.1 Clostridiaceae bacterium | reverse complement strand
AGGCCGGATCCCGGAAGCAGCCTGCGCACCCGCCCCCGGAACAGGCCAAGGCCCGGGATGCTGCCGCCGTTCTCCTCCGCGTGCTCCTCACTTTCATCGAAAAGCATCTGAAAACCCAGGCAAATGCCCAGAAAAGGCCGGCCGGACGTAACGGCCCTGCGCACGACATCCTGCAGCCGATTGCGGCCCAGGCTGTCCATGCAGTCGCGGTAAGCGCCCACACCAGGCAGAACGACCGCATCCGCGGCCAGGATTTCCGTGGGGTCGGCCGACAGCCTGGCATCCGCGCCGATGAACTCAAACGCTTTCTGGACACTGCGGAGGTTTCCCGCCTCATAATCGATGATGGCAATCATAAGGTCTTCCCGGTCAGCCGCTCATACGCTTCGACATACTTCGCCGCCGTTTTCACGATCACATCCTCCGGCAGTTTCGGTGCCGGGTATTGCTTGTCCCAGTCCAGCGTTTCAAGATATTCGCGCAGGTACTGCTTGTCGAAACTCTTCTGCGCACGCCCCGGCGCGTAATCGGCCAATTCCCAGAACCGGGAGGAATCCGGGGTGAACATCTCGTCGGCGATGACCATTTTCCCGTCCAGCAGGCCAAACTCGAACTTGGTGTCGGCAAGAAGAATTCCACGGGATTCCGCATAGACCGCCGCCTTGCGGTACAGGGCAAGTGTCTTCTCCTTCAGTTCCGCAGCAAAGGTTTCCCCAATCTCCGCTTTCACCTGGTCATAGCTGATGTTCACGTCATGACCCACGGATGCTTTCGTTGAAGGGGTAAACAGCGGCTCCGGAAGCCGATCCGCCTGCAGGAGCCCCTTGGGCAGCGGGATCCCGCTGACTTCGCCGGTGTCCCTGTAGTCTTTCAGGCCAGAACCTTCGAGGTAGCCGCGCACGATGCATTCGGCCGGAATCATCTTCACGCGGTGCACCAGCATGGATCTGCCTTCGAGTTCCGCCTTGAACCGGGAGAGGCCCATCGGATATTCGGAGACATCCGTGGTGATCACATGGCTGCCGATGATATCTTTGCAATACTCGAACCAGAAGGCCGAAATCCCGTTGAGCACGCGTCCCTTGTCCGGGATCAGCTCATTGAAGACGACATCGAACGCGGAGATGCGGTCCGTCACGATCATGAGCAGCCGGTCGCTCCCCACTTCATAGACGTCGCGCACTTTTCCCTTGACAAATACGGGCAGGTCGATGAAACTCGTGTCTTTCAGCAGCATGTCGGTACTCCTTCCTTTTGCGAGCTTACAACAGCCCTTTCGTGGACAGGACCCCCTGGATGGACGGATCAACGGCCGCCGCTTCCCGGAGCGCCCGTCCAAAAGCCTTGAAGGCGGCTTCCGCAATGTGGTGATTGTTGGACCCGTGCAGGCAGTCGATATGGAGCGTGATGCCGCCGGCCTGCGACACGGCACGGAAAAATTCGCAGATCGTCTCCGTATCGAGCGACCCGAGGCGCTGCGCCGTGAATGGCAGATTGCAGGCCAGGAACGGGCGGTTGCTCAAATCCAGGGAAACGCGCACCAGGGTTTCATCCATCGGCACATAAGCGGTCCCAAACCGCGAAATGCCCGTCCTGCCGCCAAGTGCCGATGAGAGCGCCTGCCCCAGCACAATGCCGAGGTCCTCGACCGAATGGTGGCAGTCCACGTCCAGGTCGCCCCGGCAGGCGACGGTCAAATCCATCCGGCCGTGCAGTGCCGTCAGAGTGAGCATGTGGTCAAGAAACCCGATGCCCGACCTGATATCCGACAGCCCGGTTCCATCCAGTTCCAGTGTCACGGAGATATCGGTTTCCTTTGAGGCGCGAACCATTTCACCTATTCTTGACATGTTTTCCTCCAGATGCGGCATCCGGCCGCGACCGTTTCATTATACCCGAATCCGCCAATCCCGGCCATCCTGAATCCGCCAATCCCGGCCATCCCGAATCTGCCATCCCCGGCCATCCCGAATCCGCCAATCCCGGCTTCCCGGTAAAGGATCCTCTCAGTCGGCTGTTCGGCCATCCCTTTGCCGAACCATTTCCGCCAGCAGGAAGGCCACCTTTTCCATGTCTGCATCCGTTCCCATGGAGATGCGCACCCACCCGTCCAGACGCGGCTTGTCGAAGTGACGGACCAGGATGCCCCTTTCCCGCAGGTACACGAGGACCTCCCCGCCGGGAATGCCGGGCATGGAGGCGAACACGAAATTGGCTTTCGAATCCAACACCTGGATGCCGTCATTCCGAAGGGCGACCACAAACCGTTCGCGCGTGGCGATCACCTTGTCACGCATGCTGAAAAAATAGTCCCGATCGCGGAAGGAGGCGGCGGCGGCGCGCTGGGCCACCACGTCGAGAGGATAGGAGTTGAAGGAATCCTTCACCCGGACAAGGCCTTCGATCAGCCCGGGGTTCCCGATGGCGTACCCGACCCGCAATCCGGCGAACGAACGGGATTTCGACATCGTCTTCACCACAATCAGGTTCTCGTATCGCGCGGTCAGCGGGATGACCGACTCCCCGCCGAAATCCGCATAGGCCTCGTCGACCGCCACCAGGGTGTCCGGCCGTTCCCGCAGGAGTGCCTCGATGGCCATCGAAGGCAGTCCCACGGAAGTCGGGGCATTCGGGTTCGCCAGGACAATCCCCTTGAGGCCGGCGGGATACCCGGAGAAATCGATGCTCCAGTCATCCCGGAGCGGCACGGTCACAAAGGGAATGCTGTAAAGTTTCGCATAGACAGGATAAAAGCTGTAGGTAATGTCAGGGAACGCAATCCGGTCCTCCCTCCCGAAAAAGGCCTGGAACAGGAATGCCAGCACTTCGTCGGAACCATTCCCCGCAAAGACCCAGGCCGGATCCACGCCGTAGAAGTCCGCGATGGCCGACCGCAGGGCGATGGCTTCCGGATCCGGATACAGTTTCACGATCTCTGCGGGCAATTCGCGCAGCACGCGCTCCACGCCGGGTGCCGGAGGGTAGGGATTCTCGTTTGTGTTCAGCTTGATGAAACGCCCGTCCTTTGGCTGTTCTCCGGGCACATAGGGGGTCAGGGACTTCACGGTCTCGCTGAAAAAACGGTTCATTTGGCTCCCCCTCCCCCAAGCCGGATTCGGACCGAAGCGGCATGGGCATCCAGCCCTTCCGCCTCGGCAAAACGGACGATATCGTCCGCCGCTGCCAGGAACGCATTCTTCGTATAGGCGATGACGCTTGTTTTCCGGATGAAGTCATCCACGGACAGCGGTGAGAAGAACCGGGCCGTGCCGGCTGTAGGCAGGGTATGGTTCGGGCCCGCGAAATAGTCGCCCAGCGGTTCGGGAGACCACGGGCCGAGAAAAACCGCGCCTGCGTTCCGGATGCGTCCCAGCAGCGCCATCGGGTCCGTCGTAAGGATCTCCAGGTGTTCCGGCGCCACACGGTTGCAGACCGCCAGCGCTTCCTCCAAATCAAGGGTGACCACGATCGCGCCGTAATCCCGCAGGGATTTCCGGACGATGTCCGCGCGGGGCAGCAGCGCGGCCTGCCGCACCACTTCCGCCTCCACGGCATCCGCAAGGCGGGTAGACGGCGTCACGAGCACGGAGGAGGCGAGCGGGTCGTGTTCGGCCTGCGACAGCAGGTCGGCGGCGACATGCGCGGGATTGGCCGTGTCATCCGCCAGGACGAGGACTTCGGACGGACCTGCGATCATGTCGATGCCGCAGACGCCGAAAACCTGCTTTTTCGCCATCGTGACGAAAATGTTCCCGGGGCCCACGATTTTGTCCACCTTGGGAACAGTTTCCGTGCCATACGCCATCGCGGCCACCGCCTGGGCGCCACCCACCGCGAAAACGCGATCGACGCCTGCAATCCGCGCACAGGCCGCCACCAGGGGGTTCACGGACCCCTTCGCATCCGGCGGTGAGCAAAGGATGATTTCACCCACACCGGCCACGCGAGCGGGGATCACATCCATCAGGACCGTTGAAGGCAGCGGTGCGGATCCGGCCGGCGCATAGACTCCGACCCGGCCCAGCGGAGTTGCCTTCTGGCCGAGGATGGACCCGTCGGATGATGTATCGAACCAGGAATTCGTCCGCTGGCGCTCGTGGAATTTCCGGATGTTGGAGGCTGCACGTTCCATCGTGCCGCGCAATGCCGGGGGCAGGGCCTCCAGCGCCGCATCCAGCACTGCCTCAGGAACTTCGATTCCTCCGTCGTAACTCACGTGGTCAAAGGTCTCCGTATACCGGCGCAGGGCCGCGTCCCCTCCACCCCGAACCGTATCCACGATGCCGCGGACCGTGGCTTCCACTTCCCTGCGTTCCGCCGGACTCCGGGTTTCCAGCAGGCGGTATAGATCTTCGAAGTTGTCCACCCCGTATGTAAAGCGCCTCATCTTCGTTTTCCTTTCCTTCAAAAAGCGTCCGGTCATTCACAAATGCAAAACCCTCAGAGCTGTCTGCGGATCCCTTCTATCAAGGCGCCGATGCGTTCACTTTCCATCTTCATGGAAACCCTGTTCACCACAAGGCGCGCGCTGATTCCGGCAATCTCGTCCAGCACGACCAGTCCGTTCTCCTTCAGGGTCCGGCCCGTTTCCACCAGGTCCACGATGACGTCGGCCAACCCGACCAGCGGGGCCAGTTCGATGGATCCGCTCAGCTTGATGATCTCCACCGATTCACGCCGGTGATGGCGAAAATACTGGCGGGCCACTTCCGGATATTTGGTGGCGACGCGTGAAATCGTGATTTCATCCATCCGGCCAAGCAGCTCCTTCGGTCCGGCCACGCACATGCTGCATTTTCCAAAACCCAGGTTCAGCACCTCGTACAGGTCACGGCCTTCCTCGAGAAGGGTGTCACGGCCCACCACGCCTATGTCCGCCGCGCCATACTCCACGTAGGTCGGCACATCGGCCGGCTTGGCCAGGAAAAAGCGGATTTTGTTCTTTTCATCAGTCAGGATGAGTTTCCGTGAGTTTTCCTTCAATTCCGTGCAGTCCATCCCCGCACCCTCGAGCAGGATGGCGGCCAACTCGGCCAGGCGGCCCTTGGACAGGGCGATGGTCAGGTATCTCATGC
>JANYKF010000446.1 GCA_025361665.1 Clostridiaceae bacterium | reverse complement strand
CATCGCGGCTGTGGATCCTGTTGGTGGATCCGTCCATATTTAGTTGAACCATACTCGCCGTTGACAGAAAAACACATCCCGGGGTATGATTGGATGAGAAGAGTGCAATGCGCTCCCGTTTGATGAGGTAAATTCATGTCTGCGAGCATCTTGGCCTAATATCAGTCGAATATCGTCGAATCGGTCGCAAGCCAGCCTTTGAGCAGGCTTTTTCGCGCAGGCGGAATCCGGCGTCCCGATTCGGACACTGAGGGTCAGGATAGCGGAAAAACGGAAGGTGCCGGGTGTCTAGATGGGAGATATCCGTCCAGGCAGCCAATCGGCTCAATGGAACCAGTCTGAAACCGTGCGTCGTGCGCACGGTTTTTTTTCATCCTTTTTCCGGTCATGCCCGAACAGTACGATTCCGAGGAGGAAAAATCATGAACAGAACCGCCATGAAAACCCTTGAATACCCTGAAATCATCCGTCTCCTGGCAGAACACGCCTTGTCTGAATCCGGAAGGAAGCTTTGCGAAGCGCTGCTGCCCGAAACAGAGCCCCGCATCATCGATCTGCGCCTGCAGGAGACAGCGGAGGCACGAGCCGTTTCTGACAAGGGCGGCGTGCCCCTGTCCAATCTGGCGGGCATGGAAAAAGTGATGGAAAAACTCGGAAAGACGGCAAACCTGAGCCCGGAGGAATTGACGATGATCCGTTCCATGAACCGAAATGCAGGCCGCATGATGCGTTTCATGAGGGACCGGACCCTGCTGGCGCCCATCATTTCCACCTACGCCGCCTCCATGGATGAATTGGAACCGCTCTCGTCGGAAATCGACCGCTGCATCCTGGACAACCGCGTGGATGACCGCGCCTCTCCGGAACTGGGAAGGCTCCGCAGAAAAATCGGCATTCTCTCCGAGCGCATCCATCAGAAACTCGACGCGCTCATGAATGCCCCTGGCATGCGGGACCTGCTGCAGGACCGGATCATCGGGATGCGCGGCAATCATTATGTCATTCCTGTGAAGCGCGAACACAGGCTGAGGATGGACGGCCAGGTGCTCGATATCTCCTCAAGCGGTTCCACCGTGTTCATCGAACCGGCCGCCATCCGCACGCTGAAGTCGGAACTCGATCTGCTGCGGCTGGATGAGGAACAGGAAGTCTACCGGATCCTCAGCACCCTCACCGGCATGGCGGAGTCTTCTCTCCGGGCATTGCGCGTGAATCTCGAAACAATGGCCCAGTACGATTTCCTCTTTGCGAAGGCCAAACTGGCCAATGGCATGCGGGCCGTCCGCCCCAGCCTTGCAAAGAACGGAAAAACGATCATAGTCAGGGGTCGCCATCCATTGATTGAGGGGGATGCCGTCCCCCTCGACTTTCATATCGGGGACGGATTCAGAGCACTGGTCATCACCGGACCCAATACGGGAGGAAAAACGGTTGTCCTGAAAACAGTCGGCCTGTTTTCGCTGATGGCACAGGCCGGTCTGCACGTTCCGGCTTCGGAAGGGACCTCGCTGGCCGTGTTTGACGACATCCTCGCAGATATCGGGGACGGCCAGAGCATCGCCCAGTCCCTGTCCACCTTCTCATCCCACGTCCGCAACATCATCGCCATCCTGGCCTGCGCGGGACCCCGCACCCTGGCCATCGTGGATGAATTGGGCACGGGGACGGATCCGGGTGAAGGAATGGGATTGGCGGTGGCCGTGATGGAGACCCTGTACCGGAAAGGCACCACAATCCTCGCGACGACACATTACAGCGAAATCAAGGAGTTTGCCGCCACCCAGCCGGGATTCCGCAACGGCTGCATGGGTTTTGACGTGGAAACACTGCGTCCGAAATTCCAGCTGAGCATCGGCATTCCTGGAGAGAGCAACGCATTCCTGATTTCCCTGCGATTGGGGATGAGTCCGGAGCTTGTGGAACGGGCCCATCAGATCACATACCATGAGGCCAGGAGCTATCGTTCCCCGGTTCCGCAGCCAGCCATTCCATCTGCAAATCCCCCTTTGCGAACAGGGTTGGAAAACAAGGATCCAATGATTGCCGGCAGTCGCAGCACTCCTTTTCACCTGGCCGATGCGGAAGTCGTTGAAAGCCATGAGCAGCAGCAGCAGCATGCGGAAGCCCGGCACAAATCCATGATGGCCCTGGAGCGTGAAAAGCAGCGCATGTCCTCCCCACATAGACTCGGCGACTGCGTCTTCGTGACGACCATGAACCGGACAGGAATCGTATGCGAGGAGGAGAACGCGCGCGGCGAAATCGGGGTGATGATCCTGCACAAGAAGATCATGGCCAGCCACAAGCGGATTCGTCCCTTCCTGGAGGGCAAGGACCTCTATCCGGAAGACTATGATCTGGACATTGTGCTCGAAACGGTCGAAAACCGCAAGGCGCGCCACAAGATGGGAAAGCGCCATATCGAAGGACTTCAGATCGTGACCCCGAACGAGGAGAAAGCATGAGCGTCATCGAAGCAAAAGCACTTTTGAAAACCTATCTGCGACCCATCAAGGAAGCCGGATTGACGGGATCCCTGAAATCCCTGTTCCATCGGTCGGTCCTTGAAAAGAAGGCTCTTTCAGACTTCGATTTGACGGTCGAGGAAGGGGAACTGGTGGGGATCATCGGTCCCAACGGCGCCGGGAAGACGACCCTTGTCAAGATGCTGTGCGGCATCATCCAGCCTACATCCGGGTTTCTTTCGGTCATCGGGTTTCGCCCGGGCGATCTGAAAGACGATTTCAGAAGGCAGTATGCCGTCGTGATGGGACAAAAAAGCCAGTTGTGGTGGGATCTGCCATCACTGGACACTTTCCGGCTGAACAAGGAAATCTATGGAATTCCCGATGACCGGTACAGGAAAAATCTGGATGACTACGTGGACCTGTTTGGCGTATCGGAACTTCTCCAGGTTCCGGTGCGCAATCTTTCCCTCGGCGAACGCATGAAGATGGAACTGATGGCAGCCCTCCTGCACGACCCAAAACTCATTTTCCTCGATGAACCGACCATCGGCCTCGATGCGATTGCCCAGAAGCAAATCCGGCAGTTCCTGAAGGAAGTCAATGCACTCAGAAATGTGACTGTCCTGCTGACAAGCCATTATATGGAAGATATCAGGCACCTCTGCAAGCGGACCCTCGTCATCAACGAGGGCGTCAAAATGTATGACGGTCCGCTGGATGAGCTGCTCGAACGGTTTCAGGGACAGCGCGATGTCCAGGTGACCCTTTCGGATCCGGTCGGAATGGACCTGGTTTTACCGGAAACCGTGGAATGGACGGACCGCCAGCCCTACCGCCTGCAGTTCCGCGTGGACAGGACCGAAGTGCGGATCCTCCTTGCGAGCCTGCTTTCACAGTGTGAAATCGAAGACATCCGCATAGAGGACGAGGAAATCAGCAATGTAATTGAACGGATTTACCGGTCCGGCAGGGAGGTGTTTGCATGATGGGGCAAAAAACCAGCAGGATGCCCGTTCCCGGCTCCCCATGGGCCAAGTATCCGGCCATCGGCGCCATCAGCATACGGGCCCGAACGGCTTATCGCTTCGACGTGTGGCTGGGGGCTTCGATGCCTTTTATCCGCGTGCTGCTCGCTTACATGCTCTGGAAGGTGCTCTTCGCCGGAAAGACCCTGATTGGCGGATTCACGCTGGAAACCATGACGGCTTACTATGTACTCACCGCTTTTCTGGCAAGACTTGACCAAACGGGCGGAATGGTCTGGGAATATGCGGAAGATATCAAGGAAGGACGTTTTGCCAAATATCTCGCCAAACCCGTCAACCCCTTTGGGCATTTCCTGTCTGCGGCAGCGGCCCGTTCCCTTTATGTGCTGGGCATTGCGATGTTTTCCGTGGTCGTCCTGGGCCTGTTGCTGCAGAACAGGTTTCTTTTGCCCGTCAATCCGCTCCTGACGCTGCTGGCTGCGGTCATCGCCTTTCTGGGCCTGATCTTCATGGCGTCCCTCAATTGGCTGACAGCCGTTCTCGCCTTCAAATTCAAGGATATTACCGGATTTCACATGGTCAAAGGCAA
>JANYKF010000159.1 GCA_025361665.1 Clostridiaceae bacterium | reverse complement strand
CACGGCACAGTCCGGCCCGCCGCCCGCCGTCAAGCACGGCACGCTGCTGCCGACCAAGTACATCAACGGCGGCAATGTGCTCGATGCCAACCGGCGCCTGATAGACCTGGCGGTTGCGGAACTCGGCTTCAAAGTGAACGGCATGGCTCGCGGCCTGAAAACCAGTCGCACCATGACAGTCGGGGTACTGATTCCAGATCTGGAAAACATCTTTTGCACCAGCATCGTATCGAATGTTGAAAACGAGCTGCAGGAAAATGGATACAGCACCTTGATCTGCGATTATCGGCAGGACCCGGAAATGGAACGGAGAAAACTGGAATTCCTGGTTGACCGGCAAATCGACGGCCTGCTCATGATGCCTCTTGGAGGATGCGCGGAAGATTTGGAGCGGCTGCGCCTCCGCGGCATTCCCATTGTGCTCATAGACAGGCCTGTGAAAGCTGTTTCCTGTGACACCGTGCTGGTGGACAATCTCAATGCCTCCTATGGCGCAGCGGAACAGCTGATCATCCATGGGCACCGGCGCATTGCCATCATCAGTGGGCCGGGAGACATCCATACGGCAGAGGAAAGGCTCAAGGGTTATCTGCGTGTGCATGAGGACTATAACATCCCTGTGGAAGAGGTGCTCATACGGCACGGTGAATATACGACAGAGGGGGGATATCGTCAGACCATCGCGCTCCTTGACATGAAACCTGCACCAACAGCCATTTTTGTCACGAATTACGAAATGACGCTCGGGGCGATGATGGCCATCAACGAACGCAACATGCGCATGCCGGAGGACTTGTCCTTCATCGGATTCGATAACCAGGCCATGGCGCAAATTCTGAAACCTCCTCTTTCCATTGTCGTCCAGCCCATCCGCCTGATCGGAGAGACGGCCGCCCATACGCTCCTAAGGCGCATGAAGGGTGACATGGCTGGGTTCCCGGCCCTTTTCCGGATGAAGACGGAACTGCTGATGAAGGCTTCCGTGGGGCCTCCTCCGGTTCGATAAGGCGAATGGCCATTTAGCTTGAACGCGAAACGTTTCGACTCCAAGTCGAGTTTCATCCGGATTCAGTCCGGTTTCAATCCGGCAACGAACGATATCCCATGATTTCAATCCTGTGAATGCGTTATTCAAATAACATAAACCAGAAGACTCAGACGCAATCACAGGTATTGTTGGAAATTCTCCGCGGAGCATGTACAGTCAACGAACGGAAGGAGAACAACCTCATGTTGAAAGGAATTCCATCTATTCTCAGCCCGGAACTGCTCAAGATTCTCATGGAAATGGGGCATGGAGATGAAATCGTGCTTGCAGACGGGAATTTCCCGTCCGCCGCCTATGCCCGCCGCCTGGCCCGCTGCGACGGACACGGCGTGCCGGAACTGCTGGAGGCCATTCTGCAGCTGTTTCCCCTCGATCCCTATGTGGCCTGTCCCGTTGCCCTCATGCAAGTCGTCCCTGGCGACACGGTCGAGACACCCATCTGGGACACTTATAAGGCAATTGTCAACAAACATGAAACCAAAGCCAATCAAGTGGAAAACATAGAACGTTTTGCCTTCTATGAAAGGGCCAAGCTGGCCTATGCCGTGGTGGCCACGGGCGAAGCGGCCCTCTACGCGAACATCATATTGAAAAAAGGCGTCGTCGTATAATGTCACGGCAGGCAACATGGACACGGTATGTCCATGCCGGGAAAGGAATCATTTCATGAACATTCCCCACAAGGTTTTGCGTGGAGGTGCCCGCATCCCGGCCATCGGCCTCGGCACATTCGGATCCGACCAGTATGGCGGGGAAGCGGTGGCTTCTGCCGTCCGCCATGCCATTGAGGCCGGTTGGCGGCTGATAGACTGTGCTTCGGTCTATGGGAACGAGGCAATCATCGGACAAGTATTGTCGGAGGCAATGAAAAAAGGCATATCCCGCGAGGAGCTCTTCATTGTCTCCAAAGTCTGGAACGACATGCACGGCAAGGGCGATGTGCTGCTTTCCTGTGCGCAGTCCCTGAAGGATCTGAACCTGGACTACCTGGACCTGTATTTTGTACACTGGCCATTCCCCAACTTCCATCCAAAAGGAGCTGCACCGGATTATCACAATCCAGATGCGAAACCCTACATCCATGAGTCCTATATGGAGACCTGGCATCAGATGGAGCGACTGGTGAAAGCCGGCTATGTCCGCAACATCGGCACGTCGAACATGACGGTGCCGAAACTGCGGCTGTTGCTGCGCGACTGCACGGTGATGCCCGCGGCAAACGAAATGGAACTGCATCCCACTTTCCAGCAGCAGGAGCTGTTTGATTTCTGCACGGCATCCGGCATCCAGCCCATCGGGTACAGTCCCATCGGTTCTCCGGCCCGCCCCGAGCGGGACAGGACGCCCGAAGATGTGGCGGACATGGCCCATCCCGTGGTTGTGCGCATCGCGGAGGCACACGGCATCCATCCTGCACAGGTCTGCCTGAAGTGGGCGGTCAAGCGCGGACAGATTCCCATTCCATTCTCTGTAAAACCCGCTCAGATTGCGTCAAATCTTCAGGCAGTCACGGAAGATCCGTTATCGGATGAGGAAATGAAAGACATGGAAACCGTTGAATCCGGTTGCCGCCTCATCAAGGGGCAAGTGTTCCTTTGGGACGGCGCGAAGGACTGGACCGATTTGTGGGATGTGGACGGCCACATCCCGTGTTGAAGAAACCTACCAATTGAGTTTCATATGGCAATACAAGCATGCTGGTTTTGAAAGGAAGGCAACATGGACAATCAAGTGCTGAAAACGGAAATGATGAGGACAGTGAAGGAAGTCATCGCGAAGGGCCCCTTTTCCGATACCTGGGATTCCCTGGAAACCGTCCGGATCCCGAAATGGTACCAGGATGCGAAGTTCGGCATTTTCATCCATTGGGGCGTGTACTGCGTGCCTGCTTTCGGAAGCGAATGGTATCCCCGGAACATGTACACGCAAGGAAGTTCCGAGCATGAACACCACCTGAAGACATACGGGCCGCACAGTCGGTTCGGCTACAAGGATTTTATCCCGATGTTCAAGGCGGAACAATTTGACGCAGGCGAATGGGCGGATCTTTTCCGGGAAGCGGGTGCCCGCTTCGTGATGCCGGTGGCCGAGCACCATGACGGGTTCCAGATGTACAGGAGCGAACTCTCGAAATGGAATTCCGCAGAAATGGGACCCATGCGCGATGTGGTCGGAGAGCTGCGCGCGGCGGTCGAGGAGCGGGATATGGTCATCTGCGCATCCAGCCACCGGGCGGAACACTGGTGGTTTTTGGGTGAAGGCAGAAAATTTGATTCTGATGTGAACGATCCGGCTTATGCCGACTTCTACGGACCGGCCCATGGTTCCCCGGGTCCGGAGCACCATTGGGACAATTATCTCGCCAACCCGCCGGACGAGGCATATTTGGAGGATTGGCTCCTGCGCACCTGTGAACTCATTGACAAGTACCAGCCCAAGGTTCTGTGGTTCGACTGGTGGATCATGAACCTTGCCTTCAAGCCATATCTGAAGAAAATGGCGGCCTATTATTACAACCGTGCCGCCGAGTGGGGCGTGGATGTGGCCATCAATTACAAATACGATGCCTTCCCGGTACAGGCGGCCATCTTCGATGTGGAGCGCGGACAGCTGTCCGGCATCCGCAGCCTGTTCTGGCAGACGGACACGGCCGTTCAGAAGAATTCATGGGGCTATACCGAAAATCAGGACTACAAGACGTCAGCGGATATCATGGAAGATTTGGTGGACATCGTCAGCAAGAATGGTGCGCTGCTCCTGAACATAGGGCCAAAGGCAGATGGAACCATTCCGGAACCGGAAAAGGCCATTCTGAGGGATATCGGAAAATGGCTGGAGAAAAACGGGGAAGCCATCTACGGAACCCGTGCCTGGACAATCTTCGGGGAAGGTCCCACGAAAATCGTGGAAGGCGCATTCACCGATACTGACCGCGCCTCCTTCACCGCACAGGATATTCGCTTCACCACGAAAGACGGCGCCCTGTTTGCAACCTTGCTGAAATGCCCTGAGGATGGGGCGGTCAAGATCCTTTCCCTTGGGGCGAAACGGCCGGTCACCGCAGCTGTGGGAATCGGGAAAGTTGCCTCCGTTCATCTCCTGGATGGTGGAAAGGCGCTTTCCTTCACGGAAACGCCTGAAGCGCTGCAGGTTGAGCTGCCGGAAGGGTATTGCAGCGAATACGCAGTGTCGCTGAAAATTGCTTTTGAAGCGTGAGTCTCTCGAGGCTGGATTGTCAGCCTGATTCTGATTTTTCCGTCATATTTGCAGAATGAACAGGAGGGTATGCACATGAGTACCATGAAAGCCGCCTATTTGCCCGGTAACAGCACGGTAGAGATGCGTGAGGTGGAAATACCGGAACCCGGTCACGGACAGGTCCTGATCCGCACGAAGAGTTCGACGATCTGCGGAAGCGATATCCGCGCCATATACCGGGAGCATCTGGGCAAAGGACCGGAAGGGTACCAGGATAAAATCGCCGGTCATGAGCCGGCCGGCCAGATTGTGAAATGCGGTCCCGGCATGCGCCGGTTCAAGGAAGGCGACCGCGTGGTGCTTTATCACATCTCCGGCTGCGGCCTGTGCATGGATTGCCGCCAGGGCTACATGATCAGCTGCACCAGCCCGCTGCGTGCGGCATACGGCTGGCAGCGGGATGGAGGCATGGCCCCCTATATCCTCGCGGATGAGAAGGATTGCGTACCGCTTCCCGACTCACTCACATACACCGATGGTGCCCAGGTGGCATGCGGGTTCGGAACCGTGTATGAAGGTCTGGAGAAGATTGGCATTTCCGGCAATGATGCCGTGCTGGTCGTCGGCCTGGGCCCGGTCGGGCTGGCCACTTTGATGCTGGCGAAGGCCATGGGGGCTGAAAAGCTGATTGCAGTGGATGTGACGCCTGAGCGCTGTCAAATCGCCAGGGACAAGAAACTGGCCGATCATGTATTGCTTTCCGGACCGGATACGCTCGCAGAAGTCATGAAACTGACCGGCGGACAAGGCGTGGAACGCGCCATCGACTGCTCAGGTCATACCTCCGCCCGTCAGCTGTCCATTCGCGCCACCCGCAAATGGGGAAAAATCGCCTTTGTGGGAGAGGGCGGCACGGTGGAATTCAATCCGAGTCCGGACATCATCCATGACCAGAAAACCATTTTCGGTTCATGGGTCACCAGCATCTGGAAGATGGAGGAATTGACCTCGAAGCTGGTCCGCTGGAACATTCACCCGGAAGATCTTGTCACGCACCGCTTCACGCTGGATCAGGCCCCGGAGGCTTACAGCCTCATGGCCGAAGGCAAATGCGGCAAGGTGGCCGTGGTATTCGACGAGGAGATTCGCTGAAACACACAATTTGCAGCCATGGGGGGTCCGGATGATGGATAAGGATATCTTGTCTTCAGGAAAACACAGGCTTTGGTATGACAAGCCGGCCGATATCTGGGAAGAGGCCCTCCCACTGGGGAACGGGCGGTTGGGTGCCATGCTGTACGGAAAAACCGATACGGAATGCATCCATCTGAACGAGGATACCCTTTGGTCCGGATTCCCCAGGGACACGCAGAACCCCACTGCGCTGTCCCATCTTCCGCAAGTCCGGAAACTGGTGATGGAAGACCGGTTCCCGGATGCGCAGGATTTGATTGAGAAAGAAATGCTGGGCCCATGGACAGAGTCATATCAGCCGTTGGGGCAGGTCTTTCTGGATTGGAAGACAGCCGGGCATGTGACGGAGTACAGTCGTGAACTGGTTTTGGACACCGGCATCGCCTCCTCTTCTTACTGCCGCAATGGAATCAGTTTTTGCACGGAAACATTCGTATCCCATCCCGATCAGGTGCTGGTCTATGTCGCATCATCGGGATCCGGTTCCACGGGCAGCCCGGAGGGCGGCAGTGATGGTCATCCAAACCATGCAAACCAGGCAGGCCATACGGGCCTTCATGTGGACATACGCCTCGAAAGCCTGCTCCCGTACACAACGAAGGCAGATGCCGGCGAAAGCCTGCTGCTTCACGCAACAGAAGCGGATGCCGGGGGAACCCTGTTGATGGTCGGGCAGGCTCCCACCCACGTCGAACCTTCCTATGTGAAAGTTTCGGATGAAGGAGTATGCTTCGACTCGGAACATCCGGGCATGCGATTCGCTTCCCGGCTGATCGTCCTGCAGTCCGGAGGTACGAGGACAGCCAATGCGGACCGGATCGAGGTCCGTGGGGCGGATCGGATGGAAATCCGGCTTGCCGCCGCCACTTCTTTTGCCGGGTATGATGTCAATCCGACCGATGGGGGCATCGATCCGGCCGTTCTCTGCGGGAAAAAGCTGGCCTGCGTGAAAGCAGCCACATTTGAAGAGTTGAAGAATCGGCATGTTGCGGACCACCATGCGCTCTTTTCACGCGTAAGCCTGGAATTGGCTGAACCGGCCCAGTCAGCTGCTTTGATTGACGGGAAGTCTGCAGAGAATGGAAAGCCCGGGGATGATGCGAATCTATCCGATGGGTCCGATTTGCCGACCGATCAGCGGCTTGTCCGTTTTGCCGAAGGCGGAACCGACAATGCGCTGGCCACACTGCTGTTCCAGTATGGCCGATACCTCCTGATTGCCAGTTCACGGTGCGAAACACAGCCGGCGAACCTCCAGGGAATCTGGAGTCATCATCTGCGGCCAGCCTGGAGCGCAAACTGGACGACAAACATCAATGCCCAGATGAACTACTGGCCCGTGGAAACCTGTGGCCTGGGTGACTTGTCCGAACCCATGTCCCGGATGATATCGGAATTGGCCGTAACCGGTGCGGTGACTGCCGGAACGCAGTTCGGCTGCCGCGGGTGGACTGTCAACCACAATGCGGACATTTGGCGTGCCTCCGTACCGGTCGGCGGAGCCGCGCGGCATTCCTATTGGCCCATGGGCGGGGCCTGGCTTGCCCGGCATCTTTGGACCCATTTCCAGTTCACCCGGGATATGGAGTGGCTTCGGGAAACCGCATATCCCCTCATGGCTGGAGCAGCCCGCTTTCTTCTGGACTGGATGGTGGAAACGCCTGAAAGCACACTGGGAACCGCTCCCGCCACTTCTCCCGAAAACGGGTTCCTGACGGAGTCCGGAAAATCCTGCTGCGTGAGCCGTTCCTCCACCATGGACATGGCCATCGTCCGGGATCTGTTTGAGGCATGCCTTGCCGCGGAAGCAGCCTTGAAAGAAGAAGCCCCGTCAGGCAATACTTCCCTCTCAGTCAACACTTCCCCGTCAGCCAACACTTCCCCGTCAGTCAACACTTCCCTGTCAGGCACCTTTTCCCTGTCGGCTGAACTCAACGCGATCCCCGAGGAAATCCGGGCGGCACTTCCCCGACTGGACCCTTATCGCATCGGGAAACACGGCCAGCTGCAGGAATGGTTCCGTGACTTTGAAGAGGAGGAGCCTCAGCATCGGCATGTTTCGCATCTTTACGGCTTGTTTCCGGGTGACGGGCTTCATCCGCAAAAGACGCCCGAATTGGCGCAGGCCTGCCGCATGAGTCTCGAGCGGCGGGGAGATGACGGAACCGGCTGGAGTCTCGCATGGAAAGTGAACCTCTGGGCAAGGCTCCAGGATGGCAACCATGCCTGGAAGCTCATTCGGCGCCAGTTGCGGCCCGTGCTGGCAACGAATTTCAACTACATGAACGGCGGGGGAACATACCCGAACATGATGGACGCACATCCGCCTTTCCAGATCGACGGCAATTTCGGGGTTGCAGCCGGCATCGCGGAAATGCTGCTCCAAAGCCATGCCGGAGTGATACACCTATTGCCGGCCCTGCCGGACGAATGGAAGGAAGGCCGGGTATCCGGACTGAAGGCAAGGGGAAATGTGACCGTGGATATGACCTGGAAGGACGGGACTTTGACGGAGGCATGGCTGGAAACATCTGCAGCCTGCACGGCAATCGTGCAGGTTGGAGTACGTTCATGGACCATCAGACCGGGCAAAGGGAGAACAAGGGTTATCTGAAGTGGTTGTCCTTTGGCTTGACCACAGACAGGGTGAAATAAAAATCACACTGAAATACAAATGATTTTATTCAAATACAAGCCTCGCCTCATCCAGGAATGTTGTAAAATCCGTCAAATGCTTTTGTATGATATTTTCAACGATTTCCAACTGTATGGCCTGATAATCGTGCACGGCAATATTTCGGAATCCAACCATCCGTTTCATGTTCACAGCCGTTTCATGGGTCAGCATATTGTTCCCTTCCAAAAAGTCGAAAGCATCCCTGCTGCTTTGGGGAATACCGAGTTTACGAACGGAAACCGCATGCATGGCTAAATCGATGGCTGCTTCACAGGCACGCTGCAAATTGAGAATGACGGAATCCTGATTTGTCAAATCGAGCAAATTGTCCATATCGCCCTGAACAACG
>JANYKF010000428.1 GCA_025361665.1 Clostridiaceae bacterium | reverse complement strand
TAACAAACGTTTGTCTGTGCTGCAAACAGTTCTTCTTTCAATTTTGCAATGCGTGCCGGAACCTCCCGCACAGGATAATTCTTCATGTTGCCATACTCCTCTTCCCCACCCGGGCTTTGCAATGGGGAACCCCTTCTCCGTCAAATTCCGGAATTCGTTCCATTCCCGCCGAAGACAATTCCTGCACATAACCTTCCTCGAGTCCCAGCCTGAACAAAGCCTCCGTCACCCGAACATACTCCCGCCGCATGAGACGGCGGGCAGGTGCGCCCGGCGTATCCGGCATCGGCGTGTACTGTCCCATCAGGCTGACCAGAACCGATGAACCGAACTCGGAAGCGACCCATTCGAGGATGCGGATCGAATCCCGCGTGTGTCCTGGCAAAACGAGGTGGCGAATCATCACGCCTTTTTGCAGCAGGCCTTCTTCATCAAAGATGGGAACACCCGCACATTGAACCATTGTCCGGACAGCGGCAGCCGCACAGGCAAAATAGTCCGGGGCACCGGCCAAATCACTGGAAAGTGCGGCATCATGAAACTTGAGATCCGGCAGCCAAACGGACACCTGTTCCGAGAGGGCCAGAATCGTTTCCGTCGCGTCATATCCGCCGCTGTTCCAGACAACCGGCACCTTGAGCCGTCCCCCGCACAAATGGAGGGCCTCGGCAATGGCTTCCGCCTGGTGTGACGGACTCACCAGATTGATGTTGTGGACGAGCTTATCCTGCAATTCCAGAAAAACATCCGCCAACTGTGCGGGTTCGACTTCCCAGCCAACCCCACCGCGGGAAATGGGGTAATTTTGGCAAAACACACATCGCAGGCTGCATCCGGAAAAGAAGACGGTACCCGATCCCCGCGTCCCGCTGATGCAGGGTTCTTCCCACAAATGGACGCAAGCCTTCGCGATCACAGGCTTGGAACCGACTCCGCAATAGCCTGCCGCTCTTGTCCTGTCAGCCTGGCAGTGCCGTGGACAGGAGGTGCAGGATTGACTGTCGAAAGGTGTCGGCGTCATCATGTCCTGTCTTCGGACACCACGACTTCCGCTGCGTCCAGTTCGGTCCACTCCTCGAATCTCGCTTCTTCAGCCCTTGCGTAGTGCAGACGGAGGAGGGCGCCGCCGATCATGAACAGATTGATGAGTTCATTGAGCATCAGCGCGTTGAAACGGCCGGTTTCCGGGGAAGACACGATGCAGAACGGACGCAGGAAAAAAAACAGGATGGACAATTTGAACCAGAACCTGCGGACAAGGTTTTGCCGGTGTTCCGGCTCAACCTCGTGCAATTGCCGGGACGCCCTTCCCAAATACAGACGCACGCCGATTTCGATGAGAACGAACAACCAAAAAAGGCCTTTTATCCCGAATATCGGCTGGACCATGGAGATATCCAGCACGGCCGCGAATTGGTCCAGAACCCCTTGCAGCAATTCTGTCATACGGGACCTCCCTTTTCGATTTCAGCTGGAGCCGTTTCCCGTTCCACAACGGTTTCCGTGAGTTCGGCAATGAAACGGCGGATGGCGTTGGCAAACACCCGCCTGTCATAGGGGTTGTCCAGCCGGTACCGATCGCTGACGATGTGCCGGGGAGAAACCGACCCGGCCTCCACGGGGTAGGCGCTTCCAAGCAGTACGCCTTCCAGCGCGGCTTTGCCCGCGGCCCACGACATGATTTCATGGGTCCCGGTTTCCTGGATGCGTTTGAGCAAGGTCGGGCCGGATGTGATCACCTCATAACGAAAAGTAGTTTGCGGACGGCTTTGGTCCGCTTCAAACCGGATTTCATACCCCGGCCCGCGTTCATTTTCCAGCTTGAAGGTGCGCCTCGGATTTGCCGACCAAAACAAGTACCGATAGACTGCGGGCCGCAGGCCGCAGCGCGGCAGAAGCAGCCAGGTGAACATCACATAGGGAACGGAGTGATCGAGGCACCGCTGCATCCGATCCGCGAAATGCTCCCGCGCGGATTCCGTGTGAAAACGCATCTGGGTGCCATCCGGACGGATGGAACTGGATCGGATGAGGTTTCGGAATGCATGATAGTCTGTCGCATTGTACAGCAAGGCTGAAAACAAGCCATGACAAAAGCCTTTCAGGATTTCACCGGGGTGGCAGGGCAATTCGAGTTCGGACAGATGGGCCGCGTCCGCGTAATAATCCTGCGCCTGGATGAGGCGGCTTGCCCGTTCCCGCTCAATGGCCCGCACCAGGTTCATGTAGCGTGTCGCCTGTTTTCGCAAGGATTCGGAGCGCCGGGTGAAACCCTGCAGCGCACCAAAGCTGGCATCTTCCGACAGGTTCCTTCCTCTCCGCACAAGAAGCGTGCAAAGTGCATCCGTGTTGGTGCGCCCGAACAAGCCGACATCCGCGAGCGCCTTGCGGAACATTTCCCGCAGACTCAGCCGCATGTGGAGCACATAAGGCTTTGGCGCACCCGGCTCTTCCGTCCGGCGCATGGCCAGCACAGCCGACCAGTCGCAAACCGAACGCAGAAACGGCCGCGCAAGCAGAAAACCAATCGGCTTGATGAAGAAGGCAATCAAGAGCAATACAAGCAGGATGACCAGCAGGCCCATTGCCGTACGCAGAACCCCGTTTGCAAACAAACCGCTGTAAAAATCCAGCAGCTTGACGGCCAGCCCGCCGGCAGTCGACAGGATTCCCATGAACTTATCCATGCGTGCACCTCATGTGAGAATGGATACGAAACCCAATTGCGTACCCTTTTGGGTATTACTACAATATCATATCTGCATGAAAAGCGAAACCCGGTATCAAACGTGATACCGGGCCGCATCGGAGATCTTGTCCTGCATGGCGAAATCGAGGTTCGGCTTTGGCTTCAGCATTGCGGCTATTCGGCCGTTTTGGTGAGGGAGGAGTTGGCGGGGCTGCTTCGGCCCTCCAGTTCCGGTCTGCGGCCTTCGAAGGCAGCCAGGGAAATCTCGATGACTTCTTCCGCTTCTTTCGGGGTCATGCATCCGACCGTGACCATGTCGCAGGGGCGCAGGGTGGCCCAGGAGAAATTCAAGCCGACGAACGGGGTCACGCGGCCGGCCGCCATCGACTTGATCGTCATGACTGGCTTCTTTGCTTCCCAGATGATCTTGTTGACGGTCTCAATTTCAATCTGCATCAGGAATCCAAGGCAATTGTACAATTGGATGTATGTTTCCACATCGTACCCGTTCGCATCGGAATAGAGCACCAGTTCGGGCATGTGGGCGGAAAGCCCCGGAATCATGCCCTGATCGCGGATCATTTTGAGATAGTCCGGCAAACGATCGATCGTCCGCTTGTTCTTGCTGACCAGCTGTTCCGTGCTGGAATGGTGCGGGAAACAGAATGCGGCGCCGTTCTTCGCGCTGGCTGCGATCACTTCGGCAGCTTCCCTGCGGCCTGCAGCAGTGTCGTCCACATTGATGATGGGCGTGTCCACGAGGATCATGCCTTTGCCGGTGCGGTCCTCTGCCGTGTGAATGGCTTTCATGAGCGCATCATGACCGGTAAACGGCGCCATGATCGTATCCACGCCCGCATCCAGGTATACTTCCAGCAGTTCGGTGATTTTTTCCGCCGAGTCGTTCTTCGATCGGATCAGCTGATCCGCCGCAGCGCCGGTATGGCTCCAGCCAAGAATCCAGTTGCTTCCGATGATCATCCTGGAAAGTGATTTTCCGCCCACCACCGTGCGGGGAAATTGTGTGCCCATTATCTTACCCCCTGTTGCCCGGCCGGATGCATCCATCCGGTGTCTTTGATTGCTGTTTGATACTGCGACTTTCAAACCGGGTCATCTTCTTCTGCCATTATCCGCCTGAAACGGCCGAATTGCAAGAGATTTCCTGCCGTTTGGCGGATCGGTAGACACGGATTCCGCCGCTTTTCACCACGTCCGCCACATTCCCAAAGACTTCCGCCATGGCTTTTTTCAGGGTTCCCCCGCCTTTGTTGTGGAAGGCGGTCAGCCAAAGGGACCCGTTGGGTTCAAGATGATCCGCAGCCTCACGGATCAAGCGCAGGTTGACGGCTTTTCCCGCAGCAATCGGCGGATTGCTGACGATATCGGTGAACCTGCGCCGTACCAGGCCGGCATACAAGTCGCTCCACACGGTTTCCGCACAAAGGTGATTGCGTTCCGCATTGTTCATGGCATATGTGACGGCACGGCGATTGATGTCGGCCATGGTGACGGACAATCCGGGAAAAACCGATTTGATGCACAAACCGATGGGGCCGAAGCCGCAGCCGACGTCAAGGAGGGAGCCATCCGGCCGGCCGGGTGAAAAAGCACCGATGAGCAGGAGGGATGCCTTGTCGATGCGGGGTTCGAAGGAGAACACACCGCTCACAGAGACGAATTGGAGCTGATGCCCATGAACAGTCGCTTCAAATGACACCTCCCTGATTGCGGAAGTCGGTTCCTCCGTGAAATAATGCTCAGCCATGCCGGTCCGCCCGTGCCAATCCATTGGCAATCACAACTTTTCCTCCCTGACATGCTTTGCGAATGCACGTCCCGCATCGCGGCAGGCTTTCAGTTCTTCCGCAGAAGGGGTATACCTGGCTGTGACCGGTTCCAGAACCACTTTGATGCCCGCTTCCTCCAGACCGCGCCAGAGAGTCTTCGGCGCCTCTCCGCTCCAACCGTAACTGCCAAAAGCAAACCCGATCTTGTTTTTGAGCTTATGACCCCGCAACTCATCGAGGACGCCTGCCAGGGAGCGCAGCAGTCCGTTGTTGACCGTGCTGCTGCCCAGAATGATGCCCTTGCTGCGGAAGAAGTCCGTCATCAGGTCGGACTGGTCGCACAAGGCCGTATTGAAGAGCTTCATCTGCACTCCCTCTAACTCAATGCCATGCCCGATGGCTTCCGCCATTTTGCGGGTAGCCTGATACATGGTGTCATAGGCAATGGTGACATACCCCTCGTCATAATCATCAGCCCACTCCGCATATTTGGAAACGATGCGCAGGGGATCCTTGCGCCAGAGGACGCCATGACTCGGCGCGATCAACTCGACCGGCAGGCCGAGCGCGATGACTTCCGCGACCTTTCGCTTGATGAGCGGGGTGAAGGGAGCCAGGATTCCGGCAAAATACTTGATGGCCTCCGCCCAGACGATGCTTTCGTCCACTTCGTCCGCGAAGAGGCTGGAACCACAGAAATGCTGCCCGAATGCATCGTTTGAAAACAGGATGTTCGACCCCGTCATGTATGTCATCATGCTGTCCGGCCAGTGGATCATCGTCATGTCCACAAAGACCAGTTCCGACTTGCCGATGCTGATCCGGTCTCCGGTCTTCACGGTGCGGAACTTCCAGTCGGGATTCTGAAAGTGTTTCCTGATGATGTCTTCGCCTTTTTTCGAACAGACGATTTCAACATTTGGAATTTTTTCCATCAAGGCTGCCAGGCTGCCTCCATGATCCGGTTCATTGTGGTTGACGACGATCATGTCAATATGGGCGAAACCGACTTCATGCTCCAGCATATGGAGAAAAGTTTCCGAATGGGGACTCCAGACGGTATCGATCAATACGGTCTTTTCATCGCGGATCAGATAGGAGTTGTAACTCGAACCGTTGAAGGTGGAAAGCTCGTGCCCGTGAAACATGCGCAGTTCCCAGTCACGGATGCCCGTGTAGAAAACATTGTCCTTTACTTGAAGCAACATGATTTCGTCCCCTTTCGTCATGGGATATCCATCCCGGGATGGCATGAGGGTGGCAATATTCAGCTTATGATGGCATGAGGGTGGCAACATCAATCTTATGATATCATACGCCCCACAAATATTACCGGTCTCGTTCCAGTATTTTCTTCAAAAACTGACCGGTGTAGGATCCTTTTACAGCAGCCACTTCCTCCGGTGTCCCCTGGGCGATGACGCGGCCGCCGCGATCTCCGCCATCCGGTCCGAGGTCGATGACATGGTCGGCAATCTTGATCACGTCCAGGTTGTGCTCGATGACCACGGCTGTGTTGCCTGCGTCCACCAGCCGCTGGATGACCTCCGTGAGCATGTGCACATCTGCCATGTGCAAACCGGTGGTGGGTTCATCAAGGATGTACATCGTGCGGCCGGTGGCCCGTTTCGAAAGCTCCGTCGCCAGTTTCACGCGCTGGGCTTCTCCGCCGGAGAGCGTGGTGGCCTGCTGGCCCAGTTTGATGTACCCGAGGCCGACATCGTTCAGGGTCTGCATCTTGCGCTGGATGCGCGGAATGTTCTCGAAATAGGCGAGTGCCTCCTCCACTGTCATGTCCAGCACATCGGCGATGCTTTTTCCCTTGTAGCGAACCTCCAGCGTCTCCCGGTTGTACCGTTTCCCCTTGCAGACTTCGCAAGGGACATAGACGTCCGGAAGGAAGTGCATCTCAATCTTGATGATGCCATCGCCGGAACACGCTTCACACCGGCCTCCCCGCACATTGAACGAGAAGCGGCCGTTCGTGTATCCGCGCATCTTCGAATCCGTCGTGTTCGCGAACAGATCCCGGATGAGGTCGAACACGCCGGTATAGGTGGCGGGATTTGAGCGCGGGGTGCGGCCGATGGCGGACTGGTCGATTTCGATGACCTTGTCCAGCAGCTGCAGTCCCAGCATGTCCCGGTGTTTTCCCGGCTTCACTTTCGCCTTGTTCAGCTTCTGCGCGAGTTTTTTATAGAGGATCTCGTTGACGAGTGAACTTTTGCCGGAACCGGACACACCGGTGATGCAGGTGAGGACGCCCAGCGGAATGTCCACATCCACATCCTTGAGGTTGTTCTCCGCAGCACCGAGGATGCGGAGGAACCGGCCATCGTCCTTTCTCCGGGCGGAAGGCAGCGCGATTTTCAGGCGCCCGCTCAGGTAGGCTCCCGTGATGGAATCCGGATTCGCCTTGATTTCGTCCACGGTACCCTGTGCGATGATGTATCCGCCATGTTCACCCGCTCCCGGGCCCATGTCGATGATGTGGTCCGCCGCGTACATGGTGTCTTCGTCATGCTCGACGACAATCAGGGTGTTCCCAAGGTCACGCAGGCGTTTGAGGGTTTTCAGCAGGCGGTCGTTGTCCCGCTGGTGCAGCCCGATGCTGGGTTCATCGAGAATATAGAGCACACCCTGCAGCCCGGACCCGATCTGGGTTGCGAGCCGGATGCGCTGCGCCTCGCCGCCGGAAAGCGTTCCGGCCGTGCGGGACAAGGTCAGGTAGTCAAGGCCGACGTCGTTGAGGAATCCCAGACGTGCGGCAAGTTCCTTCATGATTTGCCCGCCGATGATGGTTTCCCTGTTGTTGAAGGAAAGGGATTTGAAGAACCTGTCGCACTCGTTCACCGACAGGGTTGTGACATCGTTGATGTTCCGGCCGCCCACCGTGACGGCCAGGCTTTCCTTCTTCAGGCGTTTTCCTCCGCAGTCCGGACAGGTGATGCTGCTCATGAAGGCTTCATAGTATTCCTTCATGCCTTCGGACTTCGTCTCGCCGTGACGCCGATCCAGGCTGTTGATGACGCCCTCGAATGCCGTCATGAAGGTACCGCTGCCGTATTCCTTCGCGTATTCCACCTTTATTTTCTCTCCGTTTGTGCCGTATAGGATTTTCTGTGCGATGTCGGCCGGCAGTTTTTCCCACGGCGTGTGCACATCGAATTTGTAGTGCCTGGCCATCGCGTCAAGATACATGCGCGAATAGGCATCCTCGTTGGAAAAGTTCCAGCCTCCCACGTTGATGGCACCGTCCGCCAGAGAAAGGGATTTGTCCATGACCACCAGGTCCGGATCGATTTTCTGCATCGAACCAAGGCCCGTGCAGGTGGGGCATGCGCCATACGGGTTGTTGAAGGAGAACATGCGGGGTGCCAGTTCCTCGATGCTGATGCCGCATTCCGGGCAGGCGAAATTCATGCTGAACATCAGTTCCTGCTGGCCGGCGATATCCACCAGCAGCAGGCCCCCTGCAAGGTTGAGGGCCGTCTCGATGGAATCCGTGAGTCGCTTCTGGATATCCGGGCGGACCACAAGGCGATCGATGACGATTTCCAGCGTATGCTTCCTTTTTTTGTCCAGTCTGATTTCATCGCTGATGTCCATGAC
>JANYKF010000420.1 GCA_025361665.1 Clostridiaceae bacterium | reverse complement strand
CCATGAGGACCGCAATGCCAAGCTGATAGGGCCCGATCACGACATCCTTCAGCAGGATTCCTGCTGAAAGAAGGATCAGTAAAAAACCGGCGATAGCTCCAGCCAGCCATTTCCGGAACCGGAACCCAATCCGGAACCATTTGAGCGTCCTCATTGTCCACTCGCCTTCCCGTCCCGGTCGATGTCGCGGTGTTCAAGCACGACGGTCGCATCCATGGATTCCAGCAGCCCGGCCAATTTGCAGGCCATTGTCACGGAGCGGTGCTTGCCCCCGGTACATCCGATGGCGATCACCAGCTGTGATTTTCCCTCCTTGATGTAGTAGGGCAGCAGAAATGTGACCATATCCATCAATTTGTCCAGAAACGTCCGGCTCTCCTGCTGGGCCATCACATATTCGGCGACAGCGGGGTCCAATCCCGTCAGCGGCTTCAGAGCCTCAATGTAGAACGGGTTCGGAATGAAACGGACATCGAACACCATGTCCGTGTCCAGCGGAATCCCGTATTTAAAGCCAAATGAACGGATATTGACCGTAAGTCCGCTGTGGGTGCGCCCCTCCACGAAGAGCTTGATGATTTCCTCCCGCAATTGGCGCGGCTGCATGTTGGAGGTGTCCAGAATGACATCGGCCCGTGCGCGGACCGGGCTCAGGATTTCCCGTTCACGGCTGATCCCGTCCTGGACACGGCCGTCCGGTGCGAGCGGATGCATGCGCCGTGTCTCCTTGAATCGCTTGATGAGCACGACGTCATTGGCATCAAGATACAGGATGCGATAGGGAATTTCCAGCACGGTGAGCTGTTCGAGCGACGGAAACAGCTCCTGGAACATATCGCCGCCGCGGATGTCCACAATGAGCGCGATGCGCTCCATTTTGCCGGACTGGCGGCTGAGTGTCGCGAAGGTCGGGATGAGGGATGGCGGCAGATTGTCGACGCAGTAGTAGCCGATATCCTCGAAGAACTTGACGCAATGGCTCTTTCCCGCGCCCGACATGCCGGTGATGATTAGAAACTGCATTGGCTGTCCCCCTTGAGAAGCTTGATTTCCGGTTCCAGCACCACGCCGGTTTCGAGCCTCACTTTTTCGCGAATCAGCTGCACAAGGCAGACAACGTCATCTGCCGTGGCGCCGCCCGTATTGACGATGAATCCGCAGTGTTTTTCCGACACCTGCGCCCCCCCGACGCACATGCCCCTGAGTCCGCAGTCTTCGATGAGCTTGCCGGTGAAGTAGCCTTCCGGGCGCTTGAACGTGCTGCCGGCACTTGGATAGTCGAGTGGCTGCTTTTCAGCCCGGCGCCTTGCCAAATCCATGGAATGCTCCAAAATCAGTTCCGGTACGCCTCGTTCAAGGTGCAGCCGCGATGACACGACAATCAGGTTCTGCTCTTGCATGCGGCTGTTCCTGTAACTGAAATGGTGGTCGGCTCCATGCAGAATCAGGGATTCACCATTCTGGTCCAGACAGGATGTCGTCCGGACAACATCCTTCATTTCCTTGCCATAGGCTCCGGCATTCATCGTCACAGCTCCACCCAGGCTGCCGGGTATTCCCGATGCGAATTCAAGACCCGCGAACCCGTTGCCTTGTGCCACTCTCGCCACGGAAGCCAGAAGCGCCCCGGCTTCTGCCTCGATGCCGTCCTCCAGTGCCTTCACGTCCGACATGCCTGCCGCAATGTGCAGAAGCACGCCATCGTATCCTTCATCCGCCACGATCAGGTTCGATCCGTTGCCGAATACGGCGCGAGCAACGCCGTTCCGATTCAGAAAACTCAGCAGCTCAGACAAAACAGCAGTACTCCTGATTTCCACCATCACGGCAGCCATTCCTCCAACCCGCATGGAGGTGAATGCCTTCATCGCCACATTCAGTTGTACCGCTCCTGAACCGGCAATGCGCATCAGATCTTTCAAATAGCCTGGCTCAGCATTCCCATTGCGATGGGAGACTTCCGTGAACATCCTCATCCCCCGTTCCAATTCAGTGCCATGACGGCATCCTCCGTGCAATCGCCTTCCGCATCTCCCGTTCCGATTTGCCGCAATGCCAGCGCGCATTCACTCCACAATGCCGGCACGCACTCACTCCGGACTGCCAGCGCGCATTCACTCCACAATGCCGGCACGCACTCACTCCGGACTGCCGGCACGCATTCACTCCACAATGCCGGCACGCACTCACTCCGGACTGCCGGTCGGGAGCCCCTGCTGCAGGCTGATCCGCTGTGAGAAAACCTGTGCCGCGTTATAGCCCATCTTCTTCTGGCGGTTGTTCATGGCGGCCACTTCGATGATGATGGCCAGAGTCCGTCCGGGCCGCACGGGAATGGTGAGTGAGGGAACCCGGATGCCAAGGATTTCCGTGAACTGCTCATCCATCCCGAGCCGTTCATACTGCTTGGTGGCATCCCAGAGTTCCATGTTGATGATCAGGTTGATGCTTTCAGTCATT
>JANYKF010000415.1 GCA_025361665.1 Clostridiaceae bacterium | reverse complement strand
ACCCTGAAGGTTTCTTCCTATGAATTGCTGGATGCGCTTGAAGAGCCGGTTTCCGCCATTGTCGAAGCCGTCCATTCCGTATTGGAGCGCACGCCCCCGGAGCTGGCCTCTGACATCAGCGAGCGTGGCATCGTCATGACCGGTGGTGGCAGCCTGGTGTACGGGTTCGACAAACTGCTCCGTGAAAAAACCGGCATCAATGTCATCATCGCGGACGATGCGGTTTCCTGCGTTGCCCTCGGCACAGGCAAGGCGCTCGAGGATTTGGACCTGCTCAAGGGCAACAGTCTGACAGATACGTCGGGGTATTCGTCGAAGCAAAGGTATTGAAGATTTGGATACGAAGCTCTCTGTCAATTTCAAAATATTGACAGTTGCATCGGTTTTTTTGGGATTGGTTCTAGTGGGGCTGGCTTCTTTGCGGTGGGCGGATTCCGGAAACGGGTCCCTGCCCGGCAGAAAGGCAGCATCCGGTGCCAGTTCCCTGCCCGTCGGTTCAGCAGCAATCGAAACCGGCTCCCTGCCCGTCGGTTCAGCAGCAACCGAAACCGGCTCCCTGCCAGTTGGTTCCGGAACAACCGAAGAACGTTCTTTATCTGATAATCCCCTCCCCGACACAACCAACGGGACTCGTCTGCCTGCCCTGGTTTCCGAAACGGTTCCGTTTTCAGACCCGGCCAGGCTCACGGCAAAACCGGCTGCGTCGGACGGAGGTGCTTGCTACCGGCTTGCGGAAGGCCTGTTGGACGGCGTGTACCAAAAGGTTCACGTGTTGACGGTCGATCCGTCTTCCGACACGGTTTCTGTCCGTCCCATGCTGTCATTCGACCGGCTGTTCGGATACGAGGTCCTGACAGTGATGGATGCACGGCTGGATGCTCTGGCATCGGTCAACGGCGGTTTTGGCCCGCCCGATGGAAGGCCGGGCGGAGCGGTGATGATCGACGGTGTTTTCCTTTCCCCTGCTGATGCCAGGTTTCCCGTCCTGATCATCGGGGATCTGGAAGCCAGCCTTTCTCCGCTTCGGACAGAGATTGTGCTGATTGCGGACGGGGTCCGGCACGCAGCAGACTTTCTGAATCCCTGGCCCATGACGGCAGGCCTTGCGGTCTATACTCCGGCCTACGGCAGCACCGATCGTCTGGAGGCGGACCATCTTGCGGCTGTCGTTTCAAAGGGCCTGGTGACGGGTATCGTATCGGGGGGTTCACCTGTTTCCATCCCCTCTGACGGATTTCTGGCGGTTGCGGTCGGCAAGGAACAGATGACCCGGCTTCGTGGAATATTTCCCGTCGGGATGCAAGCTTCCTGGGAGACAGATACCTGGCCGGAACTTCCCGATGGTTCAAGGCACCTGATGTCTTGCGGCAGTCTGCTGGTGCACGGGGGAAAGGGGGTTGCACCGGAATCCGATCCATGGGCCGGTTCCCTTGCGGCCCCGGCACCGAGGTCCGCCGTCGGAATCGGCCGGGAGGGGCAATTGGTTTTTTTCGTGGCGGAAGGCCGTATTCCGGGCGGAGCGTCAGGTTTTTCAGGAAAAGCGCTGAGCCGGCTCCTGGTGGACATGGGTCTCGCGGAGGCGGCCTTGCTGGATGGAGGGGCATCCACCGAAATGATCGTGCAGCATGAAATTCGAAACCAATTGTCGGCTGGACGCGAACGCAAACTGCCGTCCGGGTTCGCGCTGGTTGCCAGGTAGGGTCCGATGAAAAAGCGAGGAGGGTAATATGGGCAAAAAGCATATTGTCATGGACATCGGGGGAAGCAAAATCCTGGGTGCGGTGATGGACGAGGACAACAGGATTCTCTTCCGCGTCAAGAAAAAGACAAGACCGGACCAGGGCGTGGAAGCAGTGGAGAAGCGGATCGCGGAAACGGTGCAGGAACTTCTGAAGCAGGCGGGCCTGCAGAAGTCGGATATCGCGGCCGTAGGCGCCGGCGCGCCGGGCGTCATCGATACGGAAAAGGGCATCATCCTGTTCTCTCCCAACATTCCATGGCGGGATTATCCCTTGGGGCCCAACATGGAAAGGGCAACCGGACTTCCTTTCGTGGTCGGCAACGACGTGAACACGGGCGTGCTGGGCGAATGGAAATATGGGGCCGCCAAAGGCTTCTCTCATGTGGTCGGTATTTTTGCGGGCACCGGCATCGGCGGCGGCGTCATTATCGACAACAAGCTGTTCACGGGTTCCCGGTTCGCCGGAACCGAGCTGGGGCACATGATTCTGAATACCGAAGGCCCATACTGCAACTGCGGGCAGCGGGGCTGTCTGGAGGCCTACACGGGCAAGCATGCCATCACGCGCGAAATCCGGTCGATGATTGTCAGGGGGGCAAAATCAAACCTGCTTGAAAGCATGGACACGGAAGACGCCACCGTGAAAAGCGGCGCGCTGGCAAAAGCCGTCAAGGCCGGAGACCCGGTTGCCGTGGCCGTGCTGGACCGAGTCGGGTATTATCTGGCAGCCGGGATCGGAAACCTCATCAATATCTTCAATCCGGAAGTCTTCATCCTGGGCGGCGGCGTCACCGAGGCCACGGAAACGGAACTGATGCCGATTGTGCAGCGGTACCTGCCTCTCTTTGCCTGGCCCGCGATGCTGTCGGACGTGTCTTTCCGCGCCTCCGCGCTGAAGGATGACGCCATTTTGTACGGAGCCAAGGCCCTCGTGCTGGAGAATGGGCACTGAGTGCGGTATAATGGCGGTGAGGACAACAGTTGCACCATGAAAAGCAAAAATCATACAAGCAGGTAAGGAGAACAGCAATGGCCAGGAACAGAATGCCGATGGGCATGGGCGGAATGGGCGGCAACATGGGGAACCTCATGAAACAGGCACAGAAAATGCAGCAGGACATGCTGAAAACCCAAGAGGAACTGAAAACACGGACGGTCGAGGCAACAGTGGGCGGCGGGGCGGTCACCGTGGTCGCCACCGGCGCGATGACCATTCTGGAAATCCGCATCTCAAAGGAAGCCATGGACCCGGATGATGTGGAAACCCTTCAGGATATGGTCCTTGCGGCGGTCAACGAAGCACTCCGCCAGGCGGGCGAACTGTCTGAAAGCGCCATGGGCGGCATCGCCGGGGG
>JANYKF010000352.1 GCA_025361665.1 Clostridiaceae bacterium | reverse complement strand
TTTACACCAGAATCATTCTTTCGTGATCGTCATTTTCACGTCGCGCGGAAGGGCCAGTCCGCAGGCGACCTCCACCGCTTTCACAAAACCGGCGGGAACCGGACAGGCAGGGTGCCTGCAATGCGCATGCGCCGCCTTGTAGATTTCCCCATCGCCCAGTTTTCCAAAAACTTCCTTGTATCCGTCAACTTCGGGTATCGCCGCGGCCATGGCCAGAATATAGGGGCAGGCGGATTCCACAGTCAGCGTGACTGCCTGGTCATCATCCGCCACGGCAAGGATCGTCGTTTCCAATCCGCAGACACCCGGGCTCACATGTACTTTTGCCATCAGGACACCCCTCCACTCGTTTCATTGATTGTCATTGTTTTCTCCCTGAAGGTCTCATTGACCGCCATAATCCGGATTTTTCACCGGGATTCTGGCCTCTATCCCAAGCCGCCAGCCTTCAAGCCGTTTCCTCATGGCCGACGCGCGTTCCGGAAATGCGTCTGCCAGATTCCGCGCCTCCTGCATGTCTTCCCGCAGATGATACAGTTCAATCCTGCCGTCCTCGAAGAATTCGATCAGCTTCCAGTCTCCCATCCGGATGGCGGACCCTGGCGTTCCGCCTTGATTCCCATAATGGGGATAGTGCCAGAAAATGGCATCCCGATGCAGGGACGGAACCGGTTTCGGCACAGCATCCCTGTCGGAAGCCACTTTCCCGCCCAGTGGCACTCCCCTTTTCAGCAAGGGCATCAGGCTTTCGCCGTCCGCATGCTGCGCCGGAAGCGGCGGCAGACAGGCCGCTTCAAGAAATGTGGGATAGAAGTCCGGACTCGTCACCGGTTCGGTGCAAAGGGATCCGGGCTGTACAATGCCCGGCCATCGGATGATCAGAGGTTCCCGGATGCCGCCTTCGGCCATCCATCCCTTTCCCTCGCTCAGGGGCGCATTGCAGGTGGGAGAACCGGCGGAAGTTGCCAATCCCCCGTTGTCCGACGTGAATACGACCATCGTGTTTTCTGCTTGCCCGGATCGATCCAGCGCATCCAGGATCCTCCCGACATTCCAGTCCAAATTGGAAATCATGGCTGCATAAACAGGGTCGGACTGCACGATGCGCCGGGTTACCCGCAGATGCTTCTGGTGTTCCGTCGGGAAAAATTCTCCTTCCAGCATTGCCGGGGCAAGATTGAGTCCCATGATTCCGGCTTTTTGTTCAAAGTATCCGATATCCTCCGCTTTTGCCTGAATGGGCGTATGGACCGCATAATGCCACAGGTTCAGGAAGAACGGCCTGCCGTCGCTGCTTTGAATGAGGTTTACCGCTTCGTCCGTCAACCGGTCGGTCAGGTAGTCCCCTTCCGCTCCATCCGTCATCGTTTCGATGCCGAACGGACTGAAATAGCCCTTGGGCGGGTGTCCCCAATGGCATCCGCCGACATTCACATCGAATCCGTGATGCTCGGGATAATAGGGCCGCATGCCAAGATGCCACTTGCCGACGTGCCAGGTCTGGTACCCCCCTTCCCGAAGCGCCAAAGCCAAACTTTTTTCTGAGAGCGGCAGTTCTTTCCGGTATGGCGCATCCACCAGTTTTCCTTTGCATGGATGGTAGGTGCCGATGTTGTCAATCCAGTCCGTGATGCCCAGCGTGGCCGGATATTTCCCGCTCAGGATGCTGGCCCTTGTCGGCGAGCAGACCGGGCAGGCGGCATAGGCATCGGTGAACCGCATCCCTTCCTTTGCCAGACGGTCGATATTCGGCGTTTCATAAAAGGTGCTGCCATAACAGGTCAGATCGCGCCATCCCATGTCATCGATGAGGATGAACACGAAATTGGGCTTCAAACGATCGGGTGAGATGCCGGCATGGCCATCATGCATTTTCATTTCCATTTCCATGTCCATTTCCATTTCCCATTCCCTTTCCCGACTTGCTGCATGGCCTGGAGCCACTTCCGCTCATGTCGGGGCGATATCACGATATGATTGTTCCCGGAAAGTCGCCAAGCGGCTTTTGGGGGTGCAACCATTATATCAGCTGAAGAAAACTGCGGCATCTTCCCGACGGGTTATCCGTACATATTGCAATGACCTGCAGCAACCGCTACGATAGGATGAGGAAAGCAGGATGAATCATGACAAATGGTTCATTCCAGACAAACGTTGGTTTCAAGAAAGCAGCTTCAATGCAAGACAGGAGGATTCAAAAATGAACGAAAGCCTGCTGCGCATCATGACGATCGGCGCGCACCCTGATGACTGTGAACTGACGACGGGTGGCACATGCCTGAAATACAGCGCCCTCGGACACAGGGTCAAATACGTCTATGCCACCAATGGCGACGCCGGTCATCACATCCACAGCGGATCCGTTCTTGCGGGCATTCGTGCGGCGGAGGCTTCCCTGGCCTGTGGGATCGGCGGTTTCGAACATGAAATCATGGATAATCATGACGGCTATCTGGAGGCAAGCATTCAAAACCGTGACAGCCTCATTCGCATCATCCGGAACTTCAGGCCGGATCTGATTTTCACGCACAGGACCAACGACTATCACTCGGACCATCGCAATACGGGCCTGCTGGTGCAGGACACCGCCTACCTGCTGATGGTTCCGAACGTCTGCCCCGATACGCCGGCACTCGATTATGCCCCCGTCATGATGTATGTATCGGATGGGTTCCGCAAGCCGGCCCCATTCGAACCCAGCGTGGTAGTTGCCATCGATGACGTATTCATGGATAAAGCCAGGATGGCCAACTGCCACAAGTCGCAATTCTACGAATGGCTGCCCTGGATTGGCCGATATGCGGACGCCATCCCCTCAGGCAAGGAAGTCCGGTTCCAATGGCTGACAGGCCAAATTGAACAACTTGACTCTTTGGAGGCGAAACGATTCCTGACGGAAACCGCTTCCCGATACGGAAATGAGCGGGCATCCTCCATCAAATGCATAGAAGCCTTCGAGCGCAGCGAATACGGTGGGGTCCTGACGGATGAAATGATCCCCGTGTATTTTCCTTTTTAGCGAATGATTCACGAATAAAAGCTCGCTTTTGCGTGTTGCCATGCCGACTTTTCGCAGGAATCAAACCCGCCCCTTCATTTGGGCCTGTGAAGCCAAAAACCTTCGATTTCGATTTTTTCTTCCGCCGAATTGTAATTGTCAATGAACTCGAATTCCGGTTCGGGCTTGCTCTTGTTCTTGTATTGGAGCACAAACGGCGTTCCCTTGTAGACGGTTTCCACAATATTGTAATATATGATGGTATTTCCAATCACTTTGTATTTTCCATCCTGCAGGAGAAGCATATCGCTGAATCCGCCCGTGCTGATGATGCCCCTGTGATATGTGCCGTCAGCATTGAACGAATAGCTTGAGGCATAAGTTGGCAGGGTGATGCTGCCTGTCGCATAATCCGCGAATTCCGTGAACAGGCTTGTATTGACATCACTCCATGTGCCCTCGAGCAATATTGGAGGGAAATTGTCGGAGTATTGCAGGTATGTCCTTCCGGAAAACACTTCCGTCTTCATTTGCAGCGCCGCCGCGAACAGGTTGATTGGCACCATGACCTGGTTGTTCAGGAGATAGGGGCCGAAGACAGCGTCAAAAGTCTGCCCGTTGACCGTAACCATCGAGCTTCCGACCCATAGGCCGACTTCGAGAAAGGCAGCCTGCAGATCGTCTCGCCAGGTCAACGTGATGCTGCTGCCCGACTCCTGCACCTCCGGAAAATTGAAGTCTCCTGAATATGGATATTTGAAAGCGTACTTGAACTTTTCCAGAGGGATGAACAGAAACGTCTCGCTGCCGCTGACCTTGCCCGCATAATCCGTTTTTTTGAACGGAAAAGTGTTGATGACCAGCGTGTCAACGGATGCGAAAGATATCGTCTGTGCGGGAACAACGACCGCTTCAGGCAATGACGCCTTTACGAAGTTCGCCAGACGTGTGTCGCGCTGGCTGGCATTTGCAATCTGCGTTGCGCTGATGCATTTGCTTTGCGAATAGAGCATTTTGAGCAGAGACTCCGTTGTGCCCTTGCGGTTTGCATACAGGCCGTTGTAGGATGCAAGGACCAGTGCCCCCCGCGGCAAGGTGCCAAGGCCCGACAAAAGGGTGCCCTCGGCTGACGTGAACAGCCCAATCTCCACCCCCTTCAGGATGGCCGCGCTCCAGAGGAAGTCTCCGCTTGCATCGTCGTATCCCAGGGCGCGCAGGATGAAGGATGCGTATTGATTCGGTGCAGCCAGCCTTTCCGACCCGAAATGAGTCGCGTCTACCCCTTTGGTCAATCCGCTTGCATACAGATACCCCACATTGGCATTCGCCCAACCCGGAACATCCGTGAACGGATGTGAGTATGTGCCGTTCTTTGCCTCCGTTTCCTTGCCAAGCAACCGGACAAGCATTGTGGCGGCTTCTGCCCGGGTGGCATTCCGGGTGAGTTCAAACCCCTTGGATGTACCGCTGAAAAGCCCCAGGGCCTTCAGTGTTTCCGCCTGGGGAGTGCAGTCCATGGTGAAAGCCGCCGATGCGGCTGTCGAAATGATTGGGCCCGTGTAGCCGGGAATCGGTGCCATAGATGAAAAAACCATCATCATGGATAGAAATGCGGAAACCATCAGCTTTTTCTTCATGGTAGGAGACTCCTTTCCACCCGGCAACCGCAATACGGAACCTTTTTCAGGTTGTCATCCCATGTGGGCGGCAAGCAGAAGAAGGAAGTTCCGGCAGCGATTTCCCCCTTCATTAAAACTCTTTTATCCTTGGAATGCAATGGCATTCCAGCGCATCAATCCGATGCTGGAACGGCTGTGGAAGTGCTGCAGGATATGTGTTTCAGGAGTTCATGCCAATCATTCCGCGAACACGTCCGCCATGGATATTTCCATGCCGGGAAACGTCCGCGACAAAACCACATCCCCATCTTTGAAGGATTGAAAGCCATCACGCAACCATTCATTCCCGCTTCCGATTGCCCGTCCATTCCGCTATCGGCAATCCCGGCATTTCCATGGCGTTCCCCGGTCATTGCGAAGGTGGAAACGGAGTGATAGAATCGGCTGAGCGGACAAGGCACCTTATCTCGTCATCCGTCATCTGACATCCGTCTTGACGCATGTGGTTTGTCAGCATATCTGCGGAAACAGGGGAGGTTGGCGTGGAAAAATATAGAGAACCTGCAAAAGAACTTGATATCTACGGAACATTTGATGTCGTCGTCGCAGGCGGTGGAGTTGCCGGGCTTGCCGCAGCGGTGGCCTCAGCCAGGAATGGCGCAAACACACTCATCCTCGAGCGGTTTCCCTATTTTGGAGGAACAGCCACCGCATCCCTGATGGCCAACCTTGTCGGCTTCCGGAACCAGGTGAA
>JANYKF010000334.1 GCA_025361665.1 Clostridiaceae bacterium | reverse complement strand
CCGGACGCACTTCAGCCGACCTCACTGGTGAAACAGTTCCATTCGGACAAGAGCAGCATGCTGGTCCTCACCACAAACTACGGGGCGGAAACCGAAAAGGCGTTCATCCTGGTGGAACAGGTACGCGAGGCCGTGAACCGTCATGCGCCGGAGGCTGTCATCGCCGGGGGCGCGTTCACCTACAAGGACCTCAAGGATGTCACGGATGCGGATTCAAGGCGGGTGGCCATCATCTCCGCGATCTTCATCTTCCTCATCCTCCTCGTCACCTTCCGTTCACTGGCCATCCCCGTCATTGCCGTCTTCCTCATCCAGACGGCCATCTGGGTGAATGTCGGCCTTGTCTATTTCATGCAGGCCCCGATCAGCTTCATCAGCTTCATCATCATCGGAGCCATCCAGCTGGGTGCCACCGTGGACTATGCCATCCTGTACATCAGCCGCTACAAGGAGAACCTGGCCCTGATGGCCCCGCTCGAGGCCGCACGGAAAACCGTTTCGGACACGGCGAAATCCATCCTCACCAGTTCCCTCATCCTGATCAGCGCCACGTTCAGCGTCTATTTCATCGCCACAATCCGGACCTGCAGCGAACTGTGCCTGTTCATCGGGCGCGGGGCCCTCATCAGCACGCTCATGGTGCTGCTGATCCTTCCCGGGCTGATGGTCCTGTTCGACCCCATCATCCGTGCGACCACCCTCGGCTGGCCCAAGAAAAGGAGTGCGAACCCATGAATGCGATACGGATCAGAACCCCGGGGAAAATCCGGAATAACAAATCATACGGGTATTTCAGCCGCAAGGTGGTTTTCGCGGTTCTCGGCGCCGCACTGATTTTCGGAGCGTTGTTTCCCCTCTTTCCGGTTTCCGCGGAAACCGGAACCGTGAACAAGGATGAAACCGTCTACGGCTTTCTGGACACTTCCGGTTCCGTCAAGGAAGTCCGCGTAGTCAATCGTCTGATCCGATCAGATGGGGGAACATGGGTGGATTGGGGCAACTACTTGTCCGTGCGGGCCATGGAAACCGACCTTGCGCCCGATTTTTCGCCGGGCCGTGTCGTATGGGATTTGTCGGGAATGGAGGACAGGGATTTTTATTATGAAGGGGTCATGAACCAGGCCCTTCCCTTGAAGGCGGCAACTGTCTGGAAACTTGACGGAACAGCCGTCCAGGCCGAAACGCTTTCCGGCGCCTCCGGCACCCTGGAATGGACACTTTCCCTTGGGCAGGATACCGGACTGCAGCAGAACCTTCGCGATCGTTTCCTGACACAGGTCCAGCTGTCACTCGATCTGGACAAGGCTTCCTTTCTCGAGGCAAAAAATGCCACTGTTACGGTAACCGGCCACATGGCTACAATTGTATGGACAATGATGCCCGGTGAAAGCGGCATATTTTCCTTTCATGCCGTCGTGAAGGATTTCTCGATGGAACCCGTCGCCCTTTCCCTGGTCAAATACCTGAATCCTGTTGCCGCCGATGTCACGAAATTGACGGACGGCGTGAAGAAAATGGAGGATGCCGGTACCCAGCTGGTGAATGGAACGGATGAACTGGCAACAGGCCTCGGTTCATTGAACGATGGGATTGCAGCCTTCACAGCCGGCTTGACAAAACTGGAAAAAGGAGCCCTTGATTTGACAAAAGGACTCGGAGAGTATGCCACCGGGATGGATTCCTTCGGAAATGGCCTTGTTGGCGCGTCGGACGGATTGACGAAGGTCTCGGCCGGATTTGCGGGACTGCGGAATTCCTCCACCCAGCTCCTGGCAGGTCAAGCCGCTCTGCTGTCAGGCCTGCGTGAAACAGCAGCCGGCCATGCAAAACTGGTCCAATTGGCAAATGCACTGGTTTCATCACCGGATCCGATGGTGCAGCAGCTGGCAGGCGGTGTCATCGCGGAACAGGCCGGACTGGACAAGCTTGTCGGCGGACTGGAACAGCAGGTCGCCGGGCTCACCCAGTTCAATGCGGGGCTGGCCAAGGCCATTGATGGTCTGAATGCAACGGTTCTGGGCGTTGCAGGGCTTCCGGCCGCATCCGATCCGTCAGGGAAAGTCATTTCCTTCGCAGACGGCAAGACAGCCATCCATTCCCTGCAATATGTCCTGCGCATGGATGGCATCCCCGCGCCGGACAAAGCGATGACGGAAGGGCCGATTGAAATGCGCATTCCCTGGTATGAGGAACTCTGGAACCGTGTAACCGGGCTGTTCGGCGCATAAGCGTCCAGGCGGCATCGTTCGGGCCCGACGCATATTGATGACTGATTCTCGTGCAAAAAGTCGATTTTCGACTTTTTTATGCAAGTTGCATTTTGCAACTTGCATGCATCCGGCGGCAAATGCCGCCGGATGGCACCGAATCATATGATTTGGTGTGTTGAAGGCACAAAATGTGCCTTCAAC
>JANYKF010000302.1 GCA_025361665.1 Clostridiaceae bacterium | reverse complement strand
TTTGTGAGTTTTTATGCAGGATGTCTCTGACATCCTGCATGTTGAAGGCACATTTTGTGCCTTCAACACACCAAATCACTTGATTCGGTGCCATCCGGCGGCATTTGCCGCCGGATGCATGCAAGTTGCAAAATGCAGCTTGCATGCAAAAGTCGAAAATCGACTTTTGCACGAGAATCAACCATTGTTATTTCCTGCGGAGTACCATCCGGTTGACTTCCGTCTCGAATCCGCAGGCTTGAAGCACATTGCGCAATTCCGCGCCTGACATTCCGGCGGTCATCGTTCCGGCGGTCATCGTTCCGACGGTCTTCATCCCGGCGGTCATCGTTCCGGCGGTCATCGTTCCGGCGGTTGCAGGCAGGACAATGGCGAGTTTCCGTTCCGACGGCCAAATCCGTTTCTCCAGAAATGCCTTTGCCAACTGTGACAGCGCCTCGGAAAGCGCATCCCCGTCCAGAGACGTATGAAAACCCGATCCCGAGCGGTCCACCGACAAGACGGGCATGCCGTCTTTCATGACCACCAGCGTGCCGGGAACACGGGAGAAGGAAATACCCGATGCGGCATGCGGAATGATTCGACCATATGCCTGAGCCGGATCGCATGCGATCAGGACATGCCAGATCGGGCTTTCGGTTGGAGCCGGAACCGTGTTCCCCGGCAGGAACTGGATGCCGGACATCCCCCCGAAAAACAGGCCGCGGGCGGCTTTCCCGGCAAACTCACGGTTTTTCAGCATGGGATAGGCTTCCGCCCATCCAAGCGTTTCTTCTGCCTCCGCCACTTCACGGCAGGCAATGCCATACCGGGCGAACCATTTGTCAATGGAAGCATCCGGAGAGGAAGCCGGTGGCACCAATACCCGCTCCCAACGCCCCATCTCCATTTTCGCCGTCATCAGCGCCATCCTCCTGGTGAATGCGGACGGGTCTTTCGACTTCTGCCATTCCAGGATGAATCGGACCGGAGCAAATGAATCGTTCGCCACCAGGCCTTTAGCCGTCAGCCCGGACACGGATTCCATCAGGCGGGACACAGGCTGTCCCGTCGTGGATGTCAGCTGGTGCGTGAAGCAGGCTCCACGTTCACCCAGCACCTGCCATATCGCCCGCTCATCTTCTGTCAGGCCGTTTGAAATGTCAACGGCCGACATCGAACCCTTTGTGCCTGCAGCGACCCTTTCAGGATTGGATGCGGCTCTTTTCGGGGTTTCATGTGGAAGGGGTGCGACCCCGGTCGGGATTTCATCAGGAAGCGATGCGACAGCCGGTTGGAATTCCTCCGGGTCGAAAAACGCCAGCAGCATTCCCTTTGTGTCCGATGCAGGCAGCACCCGCCAGCAGACGCGGCCGGCGGCGCATAGGCGATCCAGCAGGCCAGGCTGGTACCCGGGAATCCGGGCAGGAAAGACGATGGATTCCCACCACTCGGCCGGCAGCGGCATGCCGGACAATTGCCGGATGACCGTCATCAGCCGGTCGGAAGGTTTCACGGATGGATGGCCGACATGCTGGAATTCCGGCAGCCAGGCGGCGTAGTCCGACACGGGCCTGCTCCGGACACCGGCGGAAGCATCCCGCAGGCTGCGATAGCGGATGCGTTCCCAGACGATCCGGTGGCACCATTCATCTGCCCCTGGCAGGGTGAAGGAACCGCGGATCAGGAAACCCTCTCCTTCCAGCTGATCCATCAGACGGTGAAGGATGCCTGCCGGCATTGCATACCTCGACTGTGCCCCCATTTCCGTGAACGGGCTGCAATAACGGGCGTATCGGCGCAGGATACGCAAGCATGCCTCCTCTCGGGTCCAGGTGTCGCCGGCATCTGTGTGGGTCCACGCGCTTTCCAGCGCATTTGCGGCAAGGTCCGTTTCCGCGGCCCGATACAGTTCAGCCTCTTCCATCGCTATCCAGCGGTGAACAGGATGAAATCCCTCCAATGCACGATTCGACGCAACCAGTTCCGCGAGCCGCGACAGAAGGATCCTGTGCCTTTCCGGTTCATCTCCCGTCAAGTCGCCCGAGGACAGATCTCCGTGCATCAGCAGCAGGGAATGAACGGCATTCACGGAATCGGCAGCCAGAAACCTGGGCCCGACAAGGTTTTCCATCACAATGGCCGCAACCGCGGACGGACTGAGCGTGGGCCGGACCGGGTTCAGGCTCTCAAGATGAATTGCCTCCATGCCGGAAACAACCGGTGCGCGGACGCCGCCCGGATGCGCCTCATTCGTCGCGTACAGCATCACACTTTCGAACTGGAAAAGTACTTCCGAGGCAAAGGGGGATGGATACCAGGATGTGACCGGAACAACGGATATCCGGCCGGCCGCCAAATCGTCCAATACTGTTTTCGTATCCCGGATGTCGAAGGCGTCTTCCATGCATTCCCGCATCGTCTCGATCATGAGCGGGTGATCGGCGCACCGTCTAGCCTGATCCATCGCCTCCACGGAACGCAGTCGCTGAATCCACAGCGGGAGGCGCGCGCCGTGTTTCCGCGTGCCCATCATCAGGGCGCGATAGGCATTGTATCGGAAGGAGATCGCAAAACGGGACGTGCCGGGCAGAACGCGCAGCAAGGACGCTTCCACTCGATCGGAGGACAGCAGTGAGAACAGCGGCGGTACCTCATCCGGCACACCATACAGGTATAGCAGGATGATCTCGTCCGTATGGGTGGAATAGGTCGAAATCCGCAGGGTTTCCTCGACGGCCTGCCTCAGCAGCGCCTCGATCGTCGCATTCACGCGGCCCCCGAAATGGGCATGGATGATCACAGACACGCCTGCGTCCCCATCCGCCAGCGTCTCCACGACAATGCGTCGATCATGGGGCAAAACGCCAGTTGCATCCCGCTGGTCCGACAGGTATTGCTGCAGGTTCGCCGCGGCAGCCTCGCCCAGAAGGCTGTCCTCCATCAGCCAGGGAACCAGCACGCCGTTTTCCATGTGCATTTCCATCTCGCGCAGATATGCGCCGAAACGAATTCCCTGCGCATACGGCATGCCAAGGCCGTCCCCTTTCCAGAAAGGAGTCTCCGCACCCCGGGCCGAAGGGGCCGGCGACACCGTCACGCGATTCCTGTCTATCAGGTCCATGCGCCAGGGCGAGTTGCCCAGCATGAAGACATCCCCCTGCCTGGACTCGAAGACGTACTCCTCATCCAGTTCTCCGACCCGCGTCCGTCCGTCCTGCAGCATGACGGGAAACATCCCGCGGTCCGGAATGGTGCCCCCTGCGCTGATGGCCAGCATCCGGCTGTATGGGGTTCCCTCGACGGCGTGATGGATACGGTCCCATAAAAGACGGGGTTTGGCAGGGATGTCCTCACGGTGCTCGTAATCTCCCGCCAACATCGACAATACCCGCAGCAGATCGGATTCACGGAAATCCCGATAGGATGCGGAACGGCGAATCACGCCGAGGATGGCTTGCTCCTCCTGCCGGCCGCCGCACGCCATCGAGACAAGGTGCTGCGCGAGGACATCCAGCGGTTCCCGGGGCAGGCGCACCGATTCGATGCGGCCCGCCATCATCTCCCTGGCCGTGAAGGATGCCTTGAGCAGATCGCCGCGGGTTTTCGGGATGATGCGGCCCCGGCTGACCGCGTCGAGGCGGTGTCCGGCACGCCCAAGCCGCTGCAACCCTCCCGAGATCGAAATCGGGGTGGCAATTTGAATCATCAGATCCACCTGTCCGACATCGATGCCGAGTTCCAGCGTGGCTGTGGCGACCATGCAGCGGATGTCTCCCGTCTTGAATCGTGCTTCAATCTCGAACCTTCGTTCCTTCGAGAGGCTGCCGTGATGGGGGATGCATAACTCGGTTTCAGCC
>JANYKF010000286.1 GCA_025361665.1 Clostridiaceae bacterium | reverse complement strand
TCGTGGAACTCGATCCCGAGCTGTATTGGGAAGCCGCGCAGGTGGTGATTGCCGCGATTCTTGCCGAAACTGCCGTCGTGCCAGCTGATATTTCCGCGGTGGGGATCACGAGCCAGGGCGAGACCCTTATTGTTTTGGACGCCGATGGAAAACCGCTGCGCAAGGCGATCGTGTGGTTGGACAATCGGGCGAAGGAAGGATCCGATTGCATCCGTGAAAAATTCGGGCAGGAAAAAGTTTATCATGTGACCGGTCAGCAGGATATTGTGCCGGGTTGGCCTGCCGCCAAGATTCTCTGGCTGCGCCAACATGAACCCGAAGTTTACAAACAAGCCGCCAAGTATCTGATGGTGGAGGACTACTTGGTATACCGGTTGACGGGCAAGTACGCCACTGACCACGCGCTGAATCCCTCCACATTGTATTATGACCTGCGCAAGGGCTGTTGGTGGAAAGCGATGCTGGATTTTCTGGGGATCGCGGAAAGCCAGTTACCCGCTTTACTGAACTCCGGGGAGGTGGCGGGGTCCGTTGTGGCGGAGATCGGCTTGAGCCCAAAGACCGCGGTCACCGTTGCGCCCATTGATCAGGTGGCCGCCGCCGTGGGGGCGGGCAACATTGCGCCCGGCATGGTGACCGAGACCACAGGCTGTGCGCTGGCCGTTTGTGCGACAGTGGAACATCCCGTGTACGATCCCAAAATGCGCATTGGGCTCTATCGGCATGCCGTGCCAGGATTGTTCGTGCTGTTGCCCTGGATCCCGACGGCGGGCATGATTTTGCGTTGGTTCCGTGATGAATTTGGCGAGGATCTGGATTACGCCGCGATGGTGGAGCCCGCCGCCGTCATTCCACCCGGTAGTGAGGGATTGATTTTGCTACCTCATTTCAGCGGTATGAATTCGCCGGATGTCAACCCGGAAGCGAAAGGCGTGTTTTTTGGCATCACCGTCGCGCACAAAAAAGCCCATTTTGTGAGGGCCATTCTGGAATCAGTGGCCTTTGCCTTGCGGGACAATGTTGAACTGCTGGCGGAGTCCGGGATCCCTTGCCGGAACGTGACGTCGCTGGGCGGCGCGGCCCGCAGCAGCCTGTGGCTCCAGATCAAGGCGGATATTCTCCAGCGGAATATCACGGTGATGCATTGTGAAGAGGCGACGAGTCTGGGGACCGCCATTCTGGCCGCCACCGGTACGGGCGCCTTTAAGGATATCGGGGCGGCGGTCAAGGCGATGGTGCGGACCACGGTGACGATTTCCCCGAATGCGGAAAACCGGGAGGTTTACGATGTCAGCTTCAAACAGTACAAAAATCTAAATAAAAAATTATTTTTAAACCAGGAGGGATGACTATGAGCAAAATACGAAAGATCCGGGCGGGGTTTGTTGGGTTTGGTGAAATCAATACCCCGCGTGAGTTTATTGATAAACGGTGTGCCGATGCCGGCGCATTGCTGGAACAACAGGGCGTAGAACTGGTGAAGACCGCGCCGGTCAGCGATGACCCTGCGGGCGTGCATGTGGCCCGGGCGATTCGGGACCTTCAGGCGGGTGGGGATTTTGATCTGTTGGTCATCTGTATCGCCGGCTGGATTCCAACGTGGGCCGTGATTTCGGTGATCGAACCGTTCAAGCACAAGCCGATGATCGTTTGGGGTTTGACGGGGTGGCAGGAGGGAGATCGGTTTGTGACGACAGCCGATCAGGCTGGCACCACGGGGCTCCGTAAGCCCATGGCCGACATGGGATTCACGTTCAAGTATGTGGTCAATTACCGGGGGCAAGCGCCCCGGCTTGACGTGATCATGAGTTATGCCCGCGCCGCCCGCGCCGCCTCTTTACTGAAAACCGTCCGGTTGGGTATGGGCGGGTATCGTGATATGCGCCTGTACGGCACGATGTATGACGGCGCGTCACTAAAAGCTCAAGTTGGCCCTGAGATTGAGCATTTTGAACTATTGGAACTGGCGCAAATGATGGGCAAGGTCGATCGGGATGAAGTTGCCCGCCTGGTGCAAGAGGTCCGCAAGCGCTGGACTTTTGTCAAGGAGCCGAAGCCCGGCACGGTGGAAAAATCAGTCGAGCTCTACCTGGCGATCCGTGGAAAAATCAACGAGCGGGGCTATCAGGGTTTCTCTTTCAATGATGTCGATGGCATCAAGAAGCTGCTCGGCTTTG
>JANYKF010000272.1 GCA_025361665.1 Clostridiaceae bacterium | reverse complement strand
ACATGCAGGATGTCAGAGACATCCTGCATAAAAACTCACAAAAGTGAGTTTTTACACCAGAATCAAGGCTATTTGAAATACCGGTCAAGGAGCCCTTTGAATGCGGAGCCATGACGGGCTTCATCCTTGCACATTTCATGGACTGTGTCATGGATGGCGTCATAGTTGAGCTGCTTGGCCTTTGTGGCAATGGCTTTCTTGCCGGTGCAGGCGCCGAATTCGGCTTCCACGCGCAATTGAAGGTTTTTCTTCGTGTCCGCATACACGACCTCGCCCAGCATTTCCGCAAAGCGCGAGGCATGATCCGCTTCTTCAAATGCAATGCGCTTGTAGGCTTCCGCGATTTCGGGATATCCCTCGCGATCGGCCTGGCGCGACATGGCCAGGTACATGCCGACTTCGGTGCATTCCCCTGTGAAATTGGCGCGGAGTCCGTCCAGGATCTCCTGATCGACATCCTTTGCCACGCCGATGTGGTGCTCGTCCGCCCATTTCAGGGAGGACTCAGCCTGCTCATTGAACTTGGATGCCGGAGATCCGCATTGAGGGCATTTTTCCGGAGCCGCATCACCCATAGTGACATAACCGCAGACAGAACATACGAATCTTTTCATTTTGTCTTCTCCTCCATGTTGAATCAATGCTCCTTTGGGACTCCCTGTCGAATTGATGACCCGCGGAACTCTCTTAAAATATACCATGCAGACAATCGTTGAAAACAGGTTTTTCTCAAAATATTTGAAATTGCAGCAGGAACCATTGTCCTTCGGCGACATGGGGGATCGTCCGGAGGATCAGCATGTCGGCGCATGTTCCGCATGGAATGCCCTGTAGTCGGACAGCATCGTTTTCAGAATCTCCGGTGTGTCCAAGCTGTAGGGGCATTGCCGGATGCACTGGCCGCAGTGCTGGCAGGCATCGATTCGCTCCATCTGCTCATGCCATTGTGCCGTCATGAATCCCCGGTAAGGGGAGCGCCGCAGCAGAAAGGACATCCGGGCCGCCAGGGGAATCGGGATGCCGGCCGGGCAAGGCATGCAATACCCGCAGCCGCGGCAGAAGGCACCGGCCAATTCGAGCCTGTCTTTTTCGATCACGGCTGTCATCGCCTGGTCCATCTCCGGCGGGTTCTTTTCAAAGGCGATGAACTCCTCGAGTTCGGATATGCGTTGAATCCCCCATATCGGTACGACATTCCCATATTGCCGCAGGAACGCGAATGTGGAGGCGGCATTGGTGATGAGGCCCCCGGACATGGCTTTCATGGCGATGAATCCGACATCCAGTTCCTTGCAGGCCGCCACAAGGGCCAGATCGTTCGCCGATGACAAGGAGGACAGCGGGAACTGAACTGTCTCGAACAATCCGGACGTGACGGCTTTCATGGCCAGATCCAGCCGGTGGTTCGTCAACCCGATATGGCGGACAAGCCCTTCCCTTTTCGCATCCAGCAGCGCCTGATAGGCACCGTCCGGATCTTCCGGATCCGGCATACTTCCGGGGTTGTGGAGCTGGAACAGGTCGATGTAATCCGTCTTCAGTCCGGACAAACTGGTTTCAAGATTTTCCCTGAGGGTCTTTCGGTCCGCCGCGCCGGATTTCGTGGCGAGAATGACATGTGACGCACATCCGAGAGCGCATGCCCGATTTTTTCCTCGCTGTCGGAATAACCCCGGGCCGTATCGAAAAAGTTGATCCCCGCCTCATAGGCTCTCCGCAACAGGATTGCCGCATCCTCCCTGTTCAACCGCTGGATGGGCAGTGCGCCAAACGCGGTCCGCGTCACCTGCAGGCCTGTTTTGCCAAGTCTGGTTTTCTGCATATGTTCCTCCTGAAGTTGTCAAGATTCCTATTAATGGTAACGCCTGGATGACCGGACGTCAAATGGACATGCCGTTTGCAATGGCTAATCCAGCCTGCGGTTCGTTCCTTCAAGATTGTCCATATGCCTTGTGCCAGTAGGCAACAGGTACAGATCCGGTCTGGCTGCCAGATCCGTCAATCGGCAGGCTTCCTTGATATAGGGACCGGCATGGACAATGTCATCCATTTCAACGAGCGTTTCCCCGATATTGGCCAGAACCGAAGGGACTCTGTCCTGTTTGTCGATGGATTCATAGGCCGCAAGGGCCACGCCGAAATGGTCGACAGCCTGAAGCGGTTCACCGGCATTCATGAAAAACACACCATAGATGTTATGAACCGACGCAATCTTTTCAGGGTCTCCCGATTGTTCGGCAATTTCAAGAACCTGGCGGATGGCTTCCATGGCTTCCATGGCTTCGAATTTGAGCGTCGACTGCCAGGCAAGTTCATTTCTCAATTTGAATTCGCCTTCAAAATCTCCGTCCGCATGCGCCCCGTCTGCAGCGATGAGCAGCTGGATCCTTGCCGTCTGCGGATCGAGGGAAAACAAGGGTCTCAATTCCATGACAAGGTCCATGACCGTTCGCACGCCGTCCGTCATGTTCCACCTCCAGCACATGCATCCCGTGCGACAGCGATGCGGGACCGCCCGGAGCGTTTCGCCTCCAGCATCGCCAAATCCGCCCGTTCAACCAGCAGATCCGGGTCCGATGCATTTCCGGGGTCCGGTGCAATGCCGATGCTGCAGGCAAGCGGCAGGAGGACGTTCCCGATATCTCGAGGGTTGGCGGCGCTCTTCAAAAATGATTCGGCGAATTGGAAAGCGGTTGATTCCTCCGTATCGGGCAGGAATATGACAAATTCATCTCCCGATTTACGGGTAGCGATGCCTCCGGGCGGAAGTGCGTTTCGGATTTCCCTCGCGAATGCCATGATGAGCTTGTCTCCCACGCCATGACCATGGGTATCGTTCACATGTTTCAGATAATCCAGATCAAGGAAAAGAACGACGGAGGGAGCCTGCGTATGTCTGCGTGATATATGGATTTTTTCGTTCAGCACACGAAAACTGTCGAGTCCCGTGAGGGGATCGATGGCCAATTCCCGCTCCAGACGTCTTTGAATGCGTCCGTCATCCAGACGGTTCAGCTCCATTTCCATCAGGAGACGGGTGCGCATGGCATCGTGCGCTTCGTTCTGCGTCAGGAACGCGGCATATCCGCGGCTCGCCTCCCATGCGGCGGTTCCGTCTCCCCTCGCCCGATGCGCGGCAATCAGTCGTTCATAGGCTAGCACGGCCTCATCCATCATGCCGAATGTCATTCCTGCGTCAATTGTTTCTCGGCAATGACGCATCATTTGTACGAAGTCGCCGACATCGCCATAATACTGGACAAGTTCGTAGGAACAGCGAACAAACTCCTCGTTGAGATGGTTTTCCTTGCACTGGATCAGGGTACGCTCCAGCTGGGGTCCCGCGAAAAGCGGACGATGCCTGCGGCGCATGAGCATCCCGAAGAACATGGAAAAACCGGCCCTCAGGTTCTGGCGGTCCTCACGAACAGCTGCCTGGCATCCTGCCCGGATATGAGGTGCAACCTTGTCCAGGTCCCCGATCATCAGGTTCACGTCAGCCAGATTGTAATGTGCGATGGCACGGGACAACCCCATTTCATCGACATGTTCCAGCAAATGGGTGAAAATGACCCTTGCCGCCTCATAATTGCCGTTGATGTTGTGGATGACGGCTATGTTGTTGTCAGCCTGCCCTTCCAGGAGCAGATATCCTTCCCGCACGGCGATTTCGCGTGCATCCAGGAAACACCGCAGGGCGATGTGATACGCTTTCAACTGCATCAGGGCCACGCCAAGTTCCTTTTGGTAACGGCAATGCCGTTCCTTGTCGCCGGTCTCTCCAGCAAAAAGGAGTGCCTTCTCGAAAGCGTAAGTGGCATCAAGCATGGCGGATGCCATTTCCAAGTCAGTCATGGATTTTCCCCTTCACCCTGCACGACCCCTTTCCTCCATTGTAACCATGCAGCCGAAAAAAACAAGATTGACGCGAAAAACAAGACGGCAAGCGGCAGCAGGATCCCCTGCAGATCGCGCGGGTTGGCATACAGGCATCCCAACCCTTGCAATGCCCAGCCTTGCGGCGTGCAGCGCGACAGGATCGGAAGGTTGCCGACGAACCCGATCTGGTTCCAGAGGCATCCGCCGGCAAAACCTGTGACAAGCGCAATCAGCGGGGTGGCCGCCTGCAGCTGTGCGACTGTTTTGAAGAAGGAGGCCAGCGTCATGCTCACGGTGACGATGCAAAGAAGATATGTTCCCAGCAAAATGACGGACAATCCACCTCGCATGGGAGAAAGGCCAAAGAGGAGCTGTGTTACACCCAAATAGGCCGCAGACTGCAGGATACCCATTGCAAACAAGGCCGTCAGGTTTCCCAGAAAGATCTGAGACGAGGCCCCCGTTGCCGAAACGATGCGGCTTAGCGTGCCATTGCCCCGTTCTTCGGCCAGCCAGCCGCTTCCGAACAGGGAACCGAAAAACAGGAAAAGAACCAGCAGCCCCATGGAGGCAGCCGCAGTTGGAGGGTAGTTCGCGGCTTCGGTGTAAACCGGCGGTTTTGCCTCGATGGTCCGAAAGATGACGCTCATGCCCGATCCGTATTTGATTTCGCCTCTGTAGGCATCCGGCATCCTGATCCGGTCCTTTTCCGTGAAGGTCCTGCCATGCTGTCTGGCGGTTCTTCCGGCCTGATACGCAGCATATTCACCGGACCAGATGTGGATGACGTCCGACGCAATGAGTTCCCCCAGGAAGGTGCGGCTGTATGATGTGCTTGATACGGCAAGCTCCAGGATCCCAGTCAAATCGTCGTTGATCACATGTTCGGAAAAACCTTTCAATATCACCACGACGGCTTCGGTCCGATCCTCCTCCAGTAGTTTTTCTGATTTTTTTCGCTCCGCCTCGATGAGTTGAATCCCGGCTTTTTGATGCAGATAGGAGACCAGTTCACGGGAATAATCGCTTTTGTCTTCATCGACGATGGTCAGGAGAATGACCTCCTTCTTTTCCTGAAAGATCGCAGCACCGGAAATGGATGCGATGATTAGTGGAAATACAAGCGAAACCGCCAGAAACAAGCGATCTGACAGCAAAACTTTGATTCTCGTGCAAAAAGTCGATTTTCGACTTTTTCATGCAAGTTGCATTTTGCAACTTGCATGCATCCGGCGGCAAATGCCGCCGGATGGCACCGA
>JANYKF010000269.1 GCA_025361665.1 Clostridiaceae bacterium | reverse complement strand
ATGTGCCTTCAACATGCAGGATGTCAGAGACATCCTGCATAAAAACTCACAAAAGTGAGTTTTTACACCAGAATCAAGTTTGTATGCCTTCCTCGCTGCTGGATTGTATCCTATAATTTCCATATTGACGATCCCGGATCCGAAGGCGGCATTCCCATAACATTCATACAAACGGTCCGAATCCAGATCCGACAGCCACAATGACAGCAACGGCATCCCTGACAGGACATTCAGCACCTGTCCATCCCGTACGATGGCGGCACCATTGCCCCACCCATACCCGGATACGGAGAATATCTGGATTTTTTCATTGTTCCAACCCTCTTCCCTGGTCATGTTGGAAACCTGAAGCGTATCTCCGCGCAATTCCGCATAGCCGGCCAGCCTCAGCCAGTCGAGGCAAAGTGTTTTCGCCTGCGATTCCGAGACGCCCTCAGCGGGTTCATATGCAGGCGCATACTGGGATGAAAGCACGTTCATCACCTCAATGACAGGAAGCCCGCCCGATGAAGGCATGGGCGGCATCATGGGATTTGTTGAAAGCGAGACGCCCAGGATGATTAGCATCAGAACGAACAGCAGTACAACCGGCAACGGATGGCTCACCCTCTCCAAAACGGCTCTCATGCGATTTTTCACCTTTTCTCCCCTTGGAATGCAACACGGTTCACGGCGGTATGGATAGGAGCAGACTACTGCACTTGTCCTTGAATGTCAATGGATCAGCCACATGTCAATCCTCGCATTCATGCGCATTTCCATGAAATTCCATTCCATGCAGGACGTTGTTGCATCCGGCACATCATTAAGATATGATTTTCCATGTGGCCGGAAAACAGATTATGGCATCATATGATTTCCATGTGGCCGGGAAACAGAATATGGCATCATATGATTTCCATGTGGCCGGGAAAAAGAATATGGCATCATCCGGCTGCCCCGAGATGCCGCAGCCAACCGACGGAGGTTATCATGGTGAAACAGGCCCTGAAATATGCCCCCATCGTGGAAGCCCGAACGCGGCACCGGCTCCGTCCATCCAGCCCGTCCGCCCCCGCCCTTTCCCTTCTTCGTTTCCTCGCCCCTTTTTACATGCGGTTCGTCTTGAAATTCAACGGGATCTCCATTCATAGACTGGATCAGATTCTGTCTGCATTCAGAGACTTTCAGGAAAAGCGCACACGCCTGATTCTCGCCTTCCGCCATCCTTATGGAGAAGAGCCGCAGCTTTTCTCTTATGTCTTCGATGTCCTTCTCGCGCATAAGGCACGTCAGGGCGGCAACCCGCTTCCAAGGAGGCCCCACGCGCGATTTGTCCATGGATACGAGGTTGTGTTCTGGGGCGATGCCCTGATCCGGTGGGTTTTGCCCCGCATCGGCGCGGTTCCCGTCTACCATGTCAAGTTCGATGCGGCAGGCTTGAGAGCGATCCGGACCATTCTCCGTGATGATGCCTGCCCTTTGGCCCTGGCTCCGGAAGGACAGGTCTCCTATCGGAGTGAAACGCTTCCCCGACTGGAACAGGGCTCGGTGAGGATGGGATTCTGGTGCGCCCAGGATATCGAAAAAGCGGGCCGGACAGAACGCGTCATCATACTGCCGCTCTCTGTCCATTATCAGTTCGATCCGCATGATGCAAATAAACTGATGGAGATGATCGAGCGCAATGAGGCCGCCTGCGGAATGAGCCGGCTCCCTTCCGGTTCTCCGGCCCCTGCGCTCCGGGAACGCCTTGCCGCATTGGAAACAAGCATCCTCAGCATCACGGAAGCACATTACGCAAAAACATACCGTTACACGCCGCCAATTTCCGAAACCAAGGCTCCCGGCATGGATGGCGCCGCCATGCGGCAAATCCGATGGAACGGCCTCATGGACGCCTCCCTGGATCTGGCCGAACACGCGCTGGGGATTGCCGGAAACCCACAAAAGCCCGAAGACCGCATCAACCGCGTATATAGAATCAGGCAGCACGGTTGGGACAGGGTCTATCCTGAAGAGGCGGGTTCCAGTGCCTGTGCCTTTCAAAAAGGCCTTGATGACCGGCGCACCGGCGAAGCATGGTATGCCATGCGGCATATGGAATTCGTGGACTTGATGTATTATCTGGATTCGGAATACCTGGAAGACAAGTCCGGCACCGGTCCGTCTTTCAATCGGCTTGTCGAGACTGCTTATAACCTGGATGACCTGATTTCCCGCTTGACGGGCGGTAATTTTTCAAACCGTTCCAATGTCATGAGGAAAAAGGCCATCATCATCCCTGGCCCCGGACTTGATATCAGTGCCCGCCTCGCCGACTACCAAACGGACTGGAAGGAAGCTGTGAGAACTGCCACTGCCGCACTCGCCCAATCCTATTTGCAATGCGTAAAGGAGTATCTCGATGGGAAAGCGGACTGAAATCGCCCCAACAAAAGCGCCGGGTGGAAAACTCACCTTCGGCACCAAACTCGGATTCGGAATCGGAGATCTGGGCGGCAATCTTTTTTTCACGGCCATGGGGTTCTGGAGCCTCAACTACCTGACCGATACCGTTGGCATTCCCGCTGTCGCGGCGGGCATTGCCATCATGGTGGCGAAAATATGGGACGCGGTCATCGACCCCTTTATCGGATATATCTCCGACCGCACCCGGAGCCCATGGGGACGCAGGCGCCCGTATCTGCTGTTTGGCGCGCTGCCGTTGTTCCTTGCCATGTGGTATTTCTTCTCGGCACCTCATTTCAACACGACGGCCGGCGGCGCATTTTGGGCTGCATTGATGCTTTGCGTGCTCAATACTGCCTATTCCCTGGTCAACATCCCATACGGGGCACTCACGCCGGAACTGACGAAGGATTTCAAGGAACGCACGTCACTCAACGGTTTCCGTTTCAGCAGCGCCGTGATCGGCACGATACTGGGCGCCGCCATCGTCCTGCCCATCGTCAGCCTGGCAGGGGGCGACAAACACAGGGGGTTCTCCTATGTGGGTTTCATTTTCGGCCTTGTCATGGCAGCCACCATCCTCATCACGTTTTTTTCCGTCCGGGAGCCCGACCACGCCGGCATAACGAAATCCAAGGAAAAGTTCCTGGCCACGTATCTCGCGGTTTTCAAGGACCGGACTTATGTGCGGCTCCTCATTGTCTATGCCTGCAACCTTACCGGCCTCACGATGGTCCAGACCATCCTCGTGTATTATTTCAAGTATCTTTATCAAAATGAAGGCATGACCACGATCGCCATGATCATGCTCCTGGTCACGGCCATGGTCTGCATCCCGATCTCCGTGGCGGTCGCGAAGAGAATCGGGAAAAAGCGGACATACCAGCTCGCACTTGGCATCCTCGCCTTCAGCTGCATGGCGATTTTTTCCCTCGGCCACATCCTTGGCATGAACTTCACGCTCGCTGTGATGCTGTTTGCCGGCATCGGCATCGGTTTTGGCTATGTGCCGCCTTTCGCCATGCTGCCCGATGTTGTGGAAGTAGATGCCATCCGGACAAGAACCCGCAAGGAAGGTGCTTTCTACGGCATGTGGACGTTTGTCGCCCAACTCGGTGTCGGCCTCGCGACGGCTCTCGCCGGCACATTCCTCGGGTGGGCAGGCTTCGTGGCCGACGCGGTGCAGAACCCCGCGACCCTGTTTACCATCCGCCTCATCATCGGCCCTATCCCAGCCGTCATCTTCATCGCGGCAATCATCCTCATCGATCGCTATCCGCTGGATGAAAAGGCATATGACGCAATCCTTTTGGAAGAAAATGCCAAGACAAACTGATGTGGAGGCCTGTCCCCCATGGAGACGCTGCAATCCGAACGGCTCATCATCCGGAATTTCACTCCCGAAGACGGGGGTGACCTTTTCGAGTATCTCTCCCGGGCCGATGTGCTGACCTATGAACCGGGAGAGCCTGAAAACGAAGAAACCTGCCGTCATCTTGCCGCGGAACATGCGGGAGGAGACTTTTTCCTCGCAG
>JANYKF010000196.1 GCA_025361665.1 Clostridiaceae bacterium | reverse complement strand
CTGGTACTGGTGGTAGCATCCGCCGTCTTCAAACTGTGTGGCGGCAATGTCGAGAATGCGTTCGCGGGCACGTTCCGGGACCTGGTGCACGAATCCCAGCAGGTCCTGGGTGGAGTCGCGGAACCCCATGCCGCGGCCAATGCCGGATTCGAAATACGAGGCGGAGCGTGACATGTTGAACGTAACCATGCACTGGTAGGGATTCCAGATGTTCACCATGCGATCCATCTTCTCATCGGCGGATTTGACGGCATAAACGGACAGAAGCCTGTCCCAGTAGGTGGCCAGGTCCGCAATGGCGGCATCCACCTTTTCAGGGGTGTTGAATTGCTCCTGCATCGCGATGGCGCGCCCCTTGTTGATGACACCCTTGCTTTCCCACTTCTCGCCGACAGGGTTCTCGACGTACCCAAGCACGAAGACAAGGGTTTTTTCTTCCCCGACCGCCAGTTTCAGGTTCAGGAAGTGGGATGCGATCGGCTGCCAGCCGTGGGCGGTGGAATTCCCCGGCTTGCCGGCCACAACGGCTTTCGGGGCTTCAAACCCTTCATACAGCCCGATGAAGCTTTCGCGGTCCGTATCGAATCCGGCGATCGGCTGGTTGACCCAGTAGAAGGCATAATGATTGCGGCGTTCGCGGTATTCCGTCTTGTGGTAGATGGCCGATCCGGCGACTTCCACCTCTCCGGTGGAAAAGTTGCGCTGGAAATTCTGGCCATCTTCGTTCGCGTCCCAAAGGCACCACTCCAGAAAGGAAAACAGCTTGATGTTTTTTTCCATGCTGGTCTTGTTCGTGACGGTGACCTTGTAAACCTCTCCATTGAACTGCAGCGGCACGGTGGCCAGCAGGCTCACGGAAACACCGTTCCGTTCCCCGGTGATTTTCGTGTACCCGAGTCCATGGCGGCACTCATAGGCATCCAGGTTCTTGCGGACCGGCTTCCATCCGGGCGTCCAGATGTCACCGCCGTCATTGACATAGAAATAGCGGCCGCCGTTGTCCACGGGAATGTTGTTGTAGCGGTAACGGGTGACCCGGCGCATGCGGGCATCCCGGTAAAAGGAATACCCTCCCGCCGTATTGGAAATGAGGCCGAAGTATTGCTCGCTGCCAAGGTAGTTGATCCAGGGGTACGGGGTTTTCGGGGTCGTAATGACGTATTCCCTGTTCGCATCATCAAAGTGTCCGAATTGCATGATTGCATCCCTCCTTGCAGAATGTGTCAGAATGGGTGATTTTTCCGTCTGTCAGGACGGCGGGGCGCAGGATTCCCGCACAATCAGCCGCACTGGCAGTGTCACGGTGTGAATGGCCGGCTCCTCGTCGGCCAGCAGGGCGACAAGTCCTTCCACGGCACTCCCGGCCATTTCGAGAAACGGCATGCGGACAGTGGTGAGTGCGGGTCGGACAAGGGGTGCCGCCAGTCCATCGTCATATCCGATGACCGATATGTCCTCCGGCACACGCAGCCCTGCATTCCGAAGGGTATCGATAGCGACGAGGGCCATGTCGTCATTCGAGGCGATCAGGGCGGTCGGCAGATCTCCCGCCACCAACATTGCCTGCATGGCAACCAGTGTCTTCTGACGGGAAAAATCTCCGCTTAGCATCCATTGCGGAGCAACGTGCAGGCTGCGCCCCTTCATACATGCCTTGAACCCGCGGAGGCGGCGTTCGGCCGACCAGGTGAGCAGGCGGCCCGTGATGAATCCGATCCTGCAGTGCCCGAGACCGGCCAGATAATCCACACAATCCGCAATGCCGGCATCATCACCCGAATTGACGGTGATAATCCGCGCCTGCGGAGAAGCGGACAGCGAAACGGCCCGCGGGTTGTAGTCGACAATGGCCAGCGGGTGATCGGCCCGCGCGATCAGCTGATCAATGGCTTCGTTTTTCTCCGTGCCGATCAGGATGGCGCCATCCATCCGTTTTTCGGAAAACGCAGCTGGGATCCGGAGGCAGTCCGCCTCCTTGTACAACGTGTGGATCAACACGGAATACCCGTTATGGTTGCAGCGATCCACCACGGCGTTGACAAAAGGGCCAAAATAGCTGTTGCCGTAGATGTGCCCCGGATTGTTCTCATCATGCACATTGAAAATGAACAGGCCAATCGTGTCCGTGCCCTTGCCGGCCAAAACGCGCGCCGACGTGTTGGGCATGTAGTTGTGCTCCCGTACCACTTTCATGACCTTCTCACGGGTCTCGTCCGGTACATTGCTGTAGTTGTTGATGACCCTTGACACGGTGCTGCGGGATACACCCGCCAACCGTGCGACTTCCTCGCTCTTCATTTCAATGGCTCCTCATCGATGCCAGGTTTGGTCTGTCGAAAATAAAGATGAATCCAGAATAAACACGCGTTTACAGCAATCATTATAATCAGATCGGAAATGAAAAAGCAAGATGGCGCAGGTGTCCTTTTCCGTCCTGTTTGCACATTCCCATACCGTATTTGCGAGAGGGCGCAGGTATCCTTTTCCTTCCGGCTTTCTTGTCCTCATACGGAAATGAATTGTTCCAGCGCCTTTCTTCCCGTGTCCGTCAATCGGTACACCCCCATGGAAACCCGTTCGAACCAACCGTAGTGGTTGTCGGCGAGAATGGCCCTTGTCTTGGCACCGTCGGCCCCCATCGCACGCAGGGTCCTTGTGGACAGGTCGCCATGTTCATGAAGGAGCCGTGCAATGAAAAGCGCCTGTTCCCGGTAAGCAGTCAGGATGGGATGACGGACACTTCCTCCCCGGTTATGGTCTCCCGAACGGCCGTGAAATTCCTTCACCAGCGCTTCCCGGCGTTTTCTCGCGACACTGCGGCTTTGCATCCGGTCGAACGGGATTGGCGGTATGGCTTCCTCCACCCTGGGCGGCACACCGCAGTCCCTTGTTGAAAAGTGTACCAGCAGCAGACCGAGTTCCAGTCGCTTGAGCAAATGCACGACCCGTTTCCATCGTTTTCGCGCCATTGACCGGAGTTTTGCGGGAACGGCCACGTAAACTATGTCCCCCGCGCGCTGCCGATCGGTTGCCTGGAGCACCACATCAAAGTTCAGGACTGTCTTCAACTCGACAAGGACCAGCCGTTCCCCGTTGAGCGCGGCAATATCGCACCCCTTCACTTCGCCGCGCACATGCCAACCGGCCTCAGTCAGCCAGTCCCGGACAGGCTCGTACAAATCGGTTTCCCGCATGGGCACCCCCCCTTTCATCCCCCATCCACGCGCATGGATGCTGCTGCTTTCACGGCATCACGACTCATCAGCTGCCGCCTGGCCCACCGGTCCCGCCGGATCGGAAGGCATGTCGCGCACCAGGTTGTGGAGCCACTTCCCGGAAACCAGGCGGACAATGCCGAATACCGCCTTGACCACTTCCTCTGTGAAGATGAGTGCGAGCACAAGGTGAAATGGCCAATGCAGCACCATCACCCCGAGAGCCGCCATCGG
>JANYKF010000166.1 GCA_025361665.1 Clostridiaceae bacterium | reverse complement strand
ACCCCGTACCACCTGCAATTCCAATGGTGATGGCCTGTGACATCGCATCCTCCCGCAACCGCGCCTCTGACCATTTTATCACAAGGGAATCCAGGTTGCGGGATTATTTCACATCGATGCCGATGCAATGACATTCTGTTTCAGACATAACATGTTTGGGATATACTTCCATATGCATCGCTGAACGAAGTGGAACCGCATGATAAAGAAACTGTCAGGTTGTCACAACTTGCATACCCGCACAAGCAATTCGCGTACCCGCACAAACAATTCGCGTACCCGCACAAGCAATTCGCGTACCTGCACAAGCAATTCGCGCAATTGCGCTTCACATGATTCGGTGCCATCCGGCGGCATTTGCCACCGGATGCATGCAAGCTGCAAAATGCAACTTGCATGGATTGTCGCAAGGATGGCCGACATGCTGTGGATGGCAGACATGCTGTGGATGGCAGACATGCAATACTGTAACCCATTTGCCGAGAGCAAACGATATCCGTTGAGGATATGCCTATGGTTTCCGAAGGACTGTATTGGATGCCGACTTGTGCAGGCTTTCCCGGGATGATGGTTGAAACATCATGCTGAAAATCAAAGGCAAAGAACCCGCAATCCCTTTCAGAATGCGGGTTCAGGTGGCGTGCCAGAGACGATTTGAACGCCCGACCGATGGATTAGAAGTCCATTGCTCTATCCTACTGAGCTACTGGCACATATGACGCTGTTTTGCGCCATATCATTATACAGGCAATCTTTCAAACATGTCAACGAATCTGCCGGCATCTGAATACACCGGAATACACAGGAATACACGGAATTACACCGAATTACACAGGAATACACAGGAATCACCCTTTGATGTTGATTCGCGGCGGACAACCCCGATTGGTCGTGCACATTTGACTGAAATGAACATACTTGTGGAATAGCAGTCGGGGAACTGGCTTCCAAAAAGCTGCCATCCTCATTCACGGCAGCGTCAGCCTTCCGATTTCCAGTTTGGTGTTCATGTCCGTTGCACGGACTTCCCGGTTCGAGAGGGTGTAGAGCACATCCCCGATATAGGCTCCACGAGTAACATACCGATCGGAATTATACAAATCGCCCGGTTCGAGGTGGCTCACGTCGACCAGTTTCTCGAATCCCTTGTCCAGCGTCAGACGCCAGGTCATGAACCCCTGCCAGGTCAATTCACCGTATTGGGTGGACACATTCGGATCGGTCGCGCCCGCTGTCTTGTTTTTCACTTCAAACAGGTTCACCGGAAACCCTATCAGGTTACGCGACTTGGAGAACAGGAGTGCGCGGTGATTCCAGAGCAGCTCGGAGTCTGTTCCACGGTCTCCGATGTGTTCTTCATACATCATTACAGGGTTTTTGACATCACCCACGTCGAAAAGAGCAACTTTCATTCCCTGATAATACGCCCATTTCGTGGCGGGATCCCATTGTGACTGAAGTTCCACCGCATCTTTGCCGAAGCCGATGATATGCGTTTCATCATATGGATGAAGATAGTTGCTGTAACCGGGTATCTTGAGTTCGCCAAGAATGGCCGGCGCTGCGGGATTCGCCAGATCCATCACGAACAGCGGATCCGTGGTGCGATAGGTGACCAGATAGCCTCGATCCCCGAGGAACCGGGTTGAATAGATCTGTTCGCCCGGTGCGATGTCCGGAATCATGCCGACGATGTTGAGCATGGCATCCAAAGTGAATACCTGATTGGCCGAAGTGAAGGCTCCGGTACGGGAAGCCCAGCCGGTCGTGGTGGCAACCCGCAGGGTGTCCTTGTACCAGTCGAGGGAGAACTGGTTCAGCAATCGACCCGGTATGGTTCCCCGCGTCACGAGCGAAGCGTTGCCGTCCTGCAGCGTGAACCTGTACAGGTCCGTGGTTTCGGTCGTGGGCATCATAACGCCGTCCGCCGTTTTCATGGTTCCCGGCAGGAGGGTCGTCGCAGGAAGGATGACATTGCCGCCGACATATTTTTGAACGGCTACCACCAGTGAATCCGTCGTGGCATATACGGTTTGACCGGCACCCAGGAGCGTGTACATGCCGGGAGCTTTCGCCGGATTGGTCAAATCCAGGCCGGATACCACCAGATAATTCGCCTCCGTGAAATCAGGACACCAGGAAACAGTGGTTGGCATGATGCTTTGATATGCGCCGGTTCCATTCTTCCAAATCGGGGTGCCGGGATCCGTACCCATCATCCAGGGATACAGGCTCTTGTTGGTTACCAGGTAAAGATAATTGCCGATGCGGCGGGATGCGAGAAGGGAGCCCTCCACCTCGAAATTCCCTGTCTTGACAGGTACCGCGGGATTTGAAACATCATAGGTGATGGCCCGCGTCATGGATGTCTGCGGCAACGGAGGCATGATCCGGATGGAGGGGGCCACTGCGATTTCAGGCGAGACTGTTGTTGAAGAACCGGATGAAGAAACGCCGGAAGAGCCCGTGCCGGCTGCAGGTGCAGCACCTTGGGCGGGAGTGATGCCGCCCGGCATGG
>JANYKF010000128.1 GCA_025361665.1 Clostridiaceae bacterium | reverse complement strand
AAATCCGTCATCTTAAGCGCTATCGTAATGGCCATTATCACAATCGTGATCGGAGTCCTCTCAGGTTTTCTCGATTCCAGTTTTGATTCTCGTGCAAAAAGTCGATTTTCGACTTTTTCATGCAAGTTGCATTTTGCAACTAGCATGCATCTGGCGGCAAATGCCGCCGGATGGCACCGAATCACGGAAAGGATACACAGCATGCGTTTTTATATGAAGCAGAAAGTCTGGTCATTCACAGACAAGTTCACCATCAAGGACCAGGAAGAGAGGGATCGCTGGTTCGTGCAGGGGGAGATCTTCTCCGTGGGCAAGCGTCTTCACATCCTGGATGCGAACGGTGTGGAATGCGCCTTGCTTCGTCAGAAAATATGGTCCTTCATGCCTCGTTACCTCATCGAAATCGGAGGGATGGAAGTTGGACAGGTGGTGAGGGATTTCACTTTCTTCAAACCGCACTATCATGTAGAGGGCATGCCCTGGGAACTGGAAGGCGACTTTTTTGCCCATGATTACCGACTTCTGGAAAACGGAAGGCTCATCATGCAGATGAGCAAGCAGTGGTTCACCTGGGGGGACAGCTATCAATTGGACATTGAAGACGGCGTGGATGAACTCTCCTGCCTTTGCGTCGCGCTGGCGGTTGATTGCGCGATGGAGTCCGACAACCACTCGAACTGAACGGAATGTGGGAAGGGATGTTACGGCAACGGAAAACGCCGGATGGCATAACGAAACTTGCCTGAAGGCATGGATGGGATATCCGTCACCTCTTCAGTAAGAATGGCAGTTCCCGGAAGCAGGGCTTGAATATCTGCCGTGAATTTGGTGATTTCCGCGCGGGTCGTCTCTGCTTTCGGCACGATGCGCAAAATGGCGCGTTCAGGTGCTTCCTGCACGATCTGGAACATCTCCAGGACCCCAATGGCCCGGGCCACGTGGTTGAACGCGTGGCCATGCACGTATTGACCGTCTACGCGCAGGAACATGTCATCCTCACGGCCATCGATGGCCCCCAGAATCGGCACGTCGCGGCCGCAGGCACAAGGTGCGTCGGAGCGGGTGGCGCGGTCGCCGACGCGATAGCGCAGGCGGGGCTGCACGAGATTGTTCAGATCCGTCACGAGCACGACGCCGGTTTCCCGGTTTCCCACAGGTTTTCCGGTCTTCTCGTCCACCAGTTCCAGCCAGATGTTCTCCACGCAGATGTGCATGCTCCCTTGCGGACACTGATAGGCGATCATCCCGCCGTCCCGTGCGCCGTACTCATTGACGACCGGACACCCGAAGACATACGCAATCTGTTCCCGCTGCCAGTCATGGAGGGTCTCGGAGGTGGAAACAACGGCCTTTGGGATGAACTTCAGTTTCAGCCCCTGTTTCTGCATCAGGGTTGCAAACGTGTACAGGGCGGATGAATAACCGTAAAAGTATTCCGGCCGGTACCGGTTGATGGTGTTCAGATAGCTGGGCATCGCCTCCGGTTTCAGACTGTAGGCCGGAAATGCGATGCGGTTTTTCAGCCACCGCTCTTTCATGCGAAATCTCCAGAACTGGTGCTGGTCCATTTCCAACGGGTTCCCCCAGATCATGACGCTGCGGCTTCCAGGCGTGATGCCATACCAGGAAAGCCCCCGCCAGCGGGCTGCTTCATAATACTCGACCGTGTGTCGATCCAGATAAAAGGTGACCGGTTCGCTAGTGGATCCCCCCGTCCTGTTTTTGATGAGAACGTCGGGATTCGTCCCGGCTGCCAAATAGGCATCCGGATTCCGCATATACAAAGCCTTGGTGAGGATGGGCAAGGAGTGCAGCACACCAACCGGATCCGAATCTATGGCATCCTGCCGGTTCTTCAAGTCGGTGAACGCAGGCACTTTGTCGGCGCAGACATGCAGCAGGCGGGTGAGTTTCTCTATCCTGAGGCTGTCCACACTGTCGGGAGGCAGTTTTTCCGAAGCCTGCAGTTCCCTCATATTCGCGCGGATCCGGTTCCCTTTCCTTTTTTCCATCCACGGATACAAGATCCGCTCAATTGCCAGTTTGACGATATCCATGACGACCATCCCCCATCCTGTAAATGTGCTGTTCAAACAATGATTCTGGTGTAAAAAGTCGATTTTCGACTTTTTCATGCAAGTTGCATTTTGCAACTTGCATGCATCCGGCGGCAAATGCCGCCGGATGGCACCAAATCAGGTGATTTGGTGTGTTGAAGGCACATAATGTGCCTTCAACATGCAGGATGTCAGAGACATCCTGCATAAAAACTCACAACAGTGAGTTTTTACACCAGAATCACATTTCCTTTTCATGCCTTTTCCAATATGGCTTCAAACATGGAATACCCTTCATCCCAGACTGAGGAATTCTCCGGCAGCACGGTCACCGGTTCGACCGTGCGGCGAATGAGGGCGCGGGCCTCCTGCAGTCCGGACAACTCGCCCAGGGCCACCAATTGCCCGGCCAGGTTTCCCAAGGCCGTGGCTTCGGAAGGTCCGGCCAGGACCGGGCGGTTGAGGGCGTCTGCCGTGAACCGGTTCAGCAGGGTATCGCGGGACCCTCCGCCAACGACATGCAGTACGGGAATACGTTTTCCCGTAAGCGTTTCCAGCTCCCCGAACGTCTTGCGGTATTTCATGGCCAGGCTTTCGAGGATGCAGCGGGCCACGGAACCTTTCGTCTCCGGAACCTGCTGACCTGTACGGGTGCAGAAGTCGCGGATTTTATCGGTCATGTGTCCGGGCTTTCCGAATTCAGGGGCATCGGGGTCGATTAGGCTGCGGAAAGCCGGTTCCTTTTCCGCGACAGCCGCCAAATCATCGAATGAAATGACTTCGCCCTTGCGGTCCCATTCACGTTTGCATTCCTGCAGGATCCAAAGACCCATGATGTTCTTCAGCAGGCGTGTGGTGCGATTCACGCCCCCTTCGTTTGTCACGTTCATGCGGAAAGCGGCATCGGACAGGATGGGTGCCGGCAGTTCCACGCCCATCAGAGACCAGGTTCCACTGGAAAGGTACGCGAAATCCTTTCCCTGAGCCGGGACGGCCACTACTGCGGAGGCCGTGTCATGCCCGCCGACTGACAAGACGGGAATCGGTCCGATGCCAAGTTCCGATTGAACCTGAGGTGTCAGGATGCCGTTTTTCCGCAAGGGTTCCGTCACTTTCAACAGCATGTGCGTCGGCACGCCGAGTGACTTCAATAGTTCAAACGCCCAATCCCCGGTAACAGGATTCAGCATTTGCGAGGTGGACGCGATGGTCCGTTCGCATACTTTTTCCCCGGTGAGGAAGTACCCCATCAAATCCGGCGTGAAGAGCAGGGCTTCCGCCTGCTCCAGCAGTTCCGGCCACGATTCCGCCAACGCCATGAGATGATAAAGCGTATTGATCTCCATGAACTGGATGCCGGTCTGCGCGTAAATGGCCTCTTTGGTTGCAATGGAGATCGCCTTCGCCATTTTCCCCAGGGTACGCATGTCGCGGTAATGGACCGGATTTCCCAACAGGGCGCCCCTTTTGTCCAGCAAGCCGAAATCGACACCCCACGTGTCGATGCCGATTCCGGACAGGTCCGCATGACCCGCGCGCTGCGCGGCATACAGACCCTGCTTCGTTTCATGCAGCAGGCGCAGGGTGTCCCAGTGCAAGGTATCGCCCATCTGTACTGGATCGTTGGAAAACCGCCAGAGCACCTCGGTTTCCAGGATGTTTCCATTGTAGCGGCCCAGTACGGCGCGTCCGCTGCTGGCACCAAAGTCATAAGCGAGCAATTTCATGACTACCTCCCAATCAGTTCGATTTGGCGGATTCATGGACCCTGGCATGCACAGGCAGCCATTGCCGCACAATAGCAAGGAAAAAACCGGTATCCATATAACAGTGTACAACAGGTTTGCTCATTTGGCATGGAGATATTTCATGGCAGGGGATATTTCATGGCAGGGGATACTTCATGGCATGAGGAAATTCCAATTCACCTTCCATTTTCCATGGCTGGTTGGCTATGACATCATCCTGTTGTTTTCTTTTCGTCTCAAATCAGATATTCATGATATGATACGGAAACATAGTCAGTATCATGCATGCTTCCATTTGCATGGCAACATTTCAAACACGATCTTCATGAAGGGGGAAGAAACGACATGGACAATTTGAACAAACTCTATATATTATGGACGAATGCCGACCCAATCACTTCCGAAAAAATGGTTCTGATGTATGCCATCAACGCCAAAATCAACAATTGGTGGGAAGACCTCACCCTCATCGTCTGGGGATCAACGCAAAAACTTGTTGCCGACAATGAAATGATCCAGGAGAAACTACGGCAAGCCATGCATGTCGGCGTGAAGGTTTCCGCCTGCGTTGCCTGTGCCGACCAACTGGGCGTTTCCGACAAACTGCGGGAATTGGGCATTGAGGTCAAAGGCTGGGGACTCAGCCTTACCGAGGCCCTGAAGGATGGCGTGAAAATACTCACCATATGACCCATGGACTGCAGCTTATCCTTTGTACGTGATACATCGGCTGCTGCAGACTCTGTATACACGGACTGCAGCTGACGCTGCTTCGGAAAGGCGGAACATTTCATGAAGGAGAAACTACTGCTTGATAGCATTCTGCTGGAAAACACAATGGCGTCCCTCAAAAAGAAAAACTACGAGGCAGCTTGTATGGATACGTGCCAGGATGCCTTGCAATACTTGGCGGACATCATTCCGAGGGAAGCGTCCATTGGGGTCGGCGGTTCCCGGACACTTGACCAGATCGGATTCTTCGGGGCATTTCACAGAGATGCTTATCCGCATTTCATTGACAGATATGAAAAGGGAATCTCCCCGGAAACCAAGCGGGAAAGGGAAATCCAGGCACTCAGCGCGGATGTGTTCGTCAGTTCCTGCAATGCCATCAGCCAGACCGGTGAACTTGTCCTGATCGATGGTGGCGGAAACCGTTGCGGCGGCATGACGTTCGGTCCGAAAAAGAGGATCGTCGTGGCCGGTATCAACAAAATCGCCCTGGATCTCGCCGCCGCCCTGAGCCTGGCACAGAACAGAGCCGCCGTGATGAACAATCTGCGGTTCAACACCGGAAACCCCTGCACGGCAACCGGTCGCTGCATGAACTGCGCATCCACCAACCGCATCTGCAACATCACCACGATCCTGCACCGGGCAATTCCGGCTGAATCCATACTTGTCCTCCTGGTAAGGAAAGATTTGGGGTTCTAACCTGTCGGCCTTCCAAATCATGATTCTGGTGTGGAAACTCACTTTTGTGAGTTTCCATGGAGGATGTCTCTGACATCCTCCATGGTGAAGGCACATTTTGTGCCTTCACCACACCAAATCACGTGATTTGGTGCCATCCGGCGGCATTTGCCGCCGGATGCATGCAGGTTGCAAAACACAACTTGCATGAAAAAGTCGAAAATCGACTTTTTACACCAGAATCATCATTAGGATGCGTGAAAAAGAATCTTCCCCGTCAAAATGAATCTGACACATCACTGGGAATCTGACTCGATAAAATGAATCTGACTCGTGATAGACATAATCGGTCAGGTTATTCCGCACTGGGTTTGGGTATAATGTAACTACATCAACAACATTGTGTGGAGGTATTTCCGTATGGATTTTATGAAATTGGCAAAATCAAGGGAATCTGTAAGAAGTTATTTAAATCGGCCCGTAGAAAAGGAAGCGCTGCTGCAAATTCTGGAAGCCGGACGAGTGGCCCCCACAGGAGCCAATCGGCAGTCGCAGCGATTTGTCATCATCAGGGACGAAGAGGGGATGGCCCGGCTGAAAAAGGCTGCCAATACGTTTCATGCACCTCTTGTCATACTGGTATGTGCCGACCATAAGGCATCCTGGAAGCGTTCTTACGACCGCAAGGATATTGCCGACATCGACGCAAGCATTGCAACCACGCACATGATGCTTCAGGCGACGGAACTGGGTCTCGGTTCTGTCTGGATCTGCCATTTTGATCCGGCCGTCATCAAAACGGAATTCAATTTGCCTGACCATATCGAGCCCGTCAACATCCTGGCCATCGGCTATGCGGCAGATCCTGCAAAACCGGTGGATCGGCACAAGGAAGAACGCTTGCCTCTGAAGAACTTTGTGTCTTACGGGACTTTCGGAAATACAACGGACGATTGATTCACAATGGGATGCCAGCAAGCGCGCACTCTTGACAGCAGCGTCGTCCTCATGGACGGTGCAAGATTCTGCCGTACGAAGGACAGGCGGCTTGCCGCTGAACCTGGTAATGGGACTGGGCGGTGTCTTTTCCCTTGCGGGGCTGATGCTGAAACGCAGGAAATAATCCGGCAGACCCTCAACATCCATGGAAACACCATGCCAACTTAGCGAAGCGCATATGAATGCCAATCCTGTTTTGCATTTTCGCATGCCACACCTCATGCAAGGACGGTTCCTCATGGGGCTGTCCTTGTTTCATTCTGTTTGTTTTCCGGAAACACACAAGATTTTTCATTTCTGCCTGCCGGCTTTTCTGGTATGATGGAAAAGTTGGTTCATCCATTCCACCACGCCAAGGAGGTATCCTACATGTCTTCCATGACAGGGACTGAACGCACATCCCGCATGCTGCAGCGGAAACCCGCAGACCGCATTTGCCTCTATGAGCATTTCTGGGGCGATACCCACAAAGAATGGTCCGGCAAGGGGCATATACGGCCGGATGAGGACTTTGGCATCCATTTCGGCTTCGACATGGCCACCAGCTGGACCTTCAACCTGGTCGCGGATCTGGATTACGTGCCGGAAGTTCTTGAGGAAACGGCATCAACCATCCTCACAAAGGATGGCAATGGGGCCATACTCCGTCGTCACAAGCTTCACGACTCCACCCCGGAGCATGTGGATTTCACGGTGAAGGAGCAAAAGGATTGGGAGGCATTGAAGCCGCTCATTACCGCCGATCGGAGACGCATTGATTTTTCGGGGTACCGGAAAGCGAAAGTGCAGGCCGCCGCACACAACCAGTTTTTCTTTTGGAGCGGCGTGAATGTCTTCGAGCTGATGCATCCGGTCTGCGGTCACGAATACATGCTCATCGGCATGGCGCTGGAACCCGAATGGATAACGGACATGGTGGACACCTTCAGCCGGGTAACCGTGGAGCTGCAGGAAATCCTCTTCGCGGAAGAGGGCAAACCGGACGGCATCTGGTATTATGAAGACATGGGCTTCAAGCACAAGCCTTTTTTCTCCCCCAACATGTACGGGGAACTCATCCAGCCGGGACACAAGCGCACCATCGCGTATGCCAAAAGCCTGAATCTGCCCGTTGTGATGCATTCCTGCGGTTATGTGGAACCTTTGTTGCCAGGCATGCTGGAAGCGGGCATCGACTGCCTGCAGGTCATCGAAATCAAGGCCGGCATGGACCTGCTGAAGCTCTACAAAGAATACGGTGACGTCCTGTCCTTCATGGGCGGCATCGATGTGCGGACACTCTACAGCAACGACCGCGCGATCATCGACCTCGAACTGGAATCAAAAATCCCATTTGTCAAGGCAGGTTTTGGCTACACGCTGCACAGCGATCATTCCATTCCCCGCACGGTGGATTATGATACGTACAGATACTTCATCGACAAGGGAATGGAACTGGGGAAAACCTAAGAAGGGGCGGCCGCATATGCGGCGATCAACTCCTTGGGGTCCGGTACGGAACGGAGGATATGATGGAACGAAATACGATGATCAGTGCCATTGCATCTCACTTGCGCACCATCGGCATCTCCTGCCAGGTCGGCGTCGGCTCCGACATCGATATCCAGACCGAATTTCTGGATGCGGCATGGGGTACCGGCAACAAACGAATCCAGTACCATGCATCCGCTTTTCTGAATGAACCGGAACGTACTTTGTACTTCTGGGAACTCACGAAAGAAACCGGTTCAGGCATCTCGTTCAACGCCAATGCGGAATCATCGTTCCAGAGTGGCACCACCTTGTTCAGAAAAGTGAAAAGCGTGGGATATGGTCCTGATGGAAAAGCATTCGAATACAGTCTGGATTTGGGAGCCATCACGAAAACGTTCAAGGAAACCGCAAAACAGTACGGGTGGAAGTTCAAAGTGGTTCTAAAGCATGAAAAGGCCATGTATCCGCCCGGGTATGGCACCCAGCCTGCACGGCAGCAGGCATACAGTGCCCAACCACCCCAGCAGCCGGGTTACACCGCCCCGGCA
>JANYKF010000143.1 GCA_025361665.1 Clostridiaceae bacterium | reverse complement strand
TTGCATGCAAACCCTGCAAGCTTCCGGCATATTTGTTCCAGGCAGAAACCACGCACAGCAGGAGGGCAATGACAATGAGAATCGCAATCGTCGGGGGCACGGGAAACATCAGCCAAAGCATCGTGAATCTGCTTCTTGAAGGCGGACACGACGTGACGTGCTACAACAGGGGACGGAGTGGAAATCCGCCGGATGGCGCGCGCCATGTCTGCGGAGACCGAAACGACCGCGGCAGTTTCGAACAGACCATGCGTGCCGGCCGGTACGACGCGGCCATCGACATGATGTGCTTTTCAGCTGAAGATGCCATGAGCAGCATCCGGGCCTTCCGTGGGGTGGACCACTTCGTCCAGTGCTCCACGGTGTGCACCTATGGAGTCGATTATGACTGGCTGCCGGTGACGGAAGACCACCCGCTCCGGCCCACCACGGGTTACGGCAGGGGGAAGGTTGAAGCCGATGCCGCATTCATGGCCTCCTATTATGCCGAAGCATTTCCCGTCACGATTATCAAGCCATCCACGACCTATGGCCCGAAGCAAGGGCTGTTGAGACAAATCGCGCGTGATTATTCCTGGCTTGACCGCATCCGCAAGGGAAAGCCGATTCTGGCAGGCAATGGCGAGACGCCGCATCAGTTCCTGCATGTGGATGATGCTGCAAAGGCCTTCGCAGGCGTCCTCTGCAAGCCCTGCTGCATCGGGCAGACATACAATATGTGCAGGATGGGCTTTACAACCTGGGCGTCGTATCACCGCACGGCAATGAAACTGATAGGAAAGCAAGTGGATTTGGTGAGCATCGCTCCGGATATCCTGGAAACGGTGGACCGCGAACGCTTTTCTTACTACCTTGATATCTTCGCATACAACTGCTATTATTCGCCTGACAAACTGTTTCGCGATGTGCCTGAATTTCAGCCCACTGTGTCGTTGGAGCAGGGAATGGCGGAAGTTCTGGAAGCGATGGACAGGGCAGGCACGATTCCGGATTCGGATGCTCTTGACTGGGAGGATAAGCTGATCAAGGCCCAGCGCGCCGTTGCCTCAGTCAAAATCTGTTGATTGGGCGTCCTGTCTTAACTGGACGGCAACTTCAATGTGGACAATGCTTCCCCCTCAATGAAAAGCAGAGAAGGAGATCGCACATGAGCCGGGAATTCAACTCTCCGTATGAAGGATCGCACAACACTTTCATTGCCTATCCCCTTGGCGGCATTGGAGCGGGCATGATCTGCTTGGAGGGGTCGGGCACATTGTCGCATGTTTCGCTGTGGCACATGCCTTCCGTCAACTACGAGCCAATGGTGATGGCCGCGGTCACCGTGAAAAGTCCTTCGGGCAACAAGGCACTGGTGCTGGAAGGGCCTGTCCCGGACCGCAAGATATTCCGGGTTGCAGGAGGCGGAGGAGGATTGTTCGGGAGGACTTATGGACTGCCGCGGTTTTCCCGCTGCAGTTTTTCCGATCGGTTTCCTTTTGGCAGGGTGGAGCTTTCTGACGATCGATTCCCACTCACCGCGGTATTGACGGGGTGGAGCCCCTTCATTCCCGGCAAAGCGGATGATTCCAGCCTGCCGATGGCGGTGCTGGAATATGAGGTTCACAACCCTTCTGCCGAAGTGGCGGAGGCTCTCTTCTCATTCAATGTGCCGGCTTCGATGGCTGGTCCCGAGAATTCCGGCGGCGACAACGTGACGAGTCGGACAAGAAATGGCTTCATGGTGGAGCACAAGCCGCCGGACGGCAAGGAATCCTCACATGGATGGCTTGGCGTGACTACAGACGATCCGGACGCCCTGGTGAACTGCAGGTGGTTCCGGGGTGGTTGGTTCGACGTGCTTACCATGCTGTGGAAGCAGGTTGAAAGCGGTGATCCGTCAGAGGGCGATCCATATGCCGAAGGAAGCATGACACCGGGATCGACGATATTTGTGCCCTTCACGCTCGGGTCGAATGAATCACGAACGATCAGGATCGTCATTTCGTGGTATGTGCCGCAATCCGGCCTGAATTCGGTAGAACCTTCCCGGGAATATCCGACGGAGGATTGCCGCTGCTCTGGCAATTGCTGCCCTTCTCCGGAAAAAAAGACATACGCGCCGTGGTATGCCTCGCGATTCCCGGATATCGATTCCCTCATGCGCCATGCCGACAGGGAACTGTTTGCGCTGAGGGACGCAACCAAGAGGTTTACCGACTGCTTCTATTCCACCACTTTGCCGGGAGAGGTGATGGAGGCTGTTGCCGCCAACCTTTCCATCCTCAAGTCACCCACGGTTCTGCGTGAGAGCAGCGGCAGGCTTTGGTGCTGGGAAGGCTGCGGCGACGACACAGGCTGCTGTGCCGGGAGCTGCACGCATGTGTGGAACTATGCCCAGGCGATACCCCACCTATTTCCAGATCTGGAGCGGTCCTTGCGTGAAGTGGAATTCATGCTGTCCCAAGATGAAAAAGGCCATCAGAATTTCCGGGCGGCGATCCCGCTGCGCGACTATGTACACGGGTTCCATGCCGCAGCCGATGGCCAATTGGGCGGCATCATGAAAGTTTGGCGCGACTGGCGCATCTGCGCGGACACGCGGTGGCTGAAGTCGTTGTGGCCAAGCATCCGGAAAAGCATGGATTTCTGCATAAGGCAGTGGGATCCTGAAGGATTGGGCGTTCTCACCGAACCGCACCACAACACCTACGACATCGAGTTCTGGGGACCGGACGGCATGTGCTCTTCCTTTTATGTCGGTGCGCTTGAGGCTGCGTCCCTCATGGCCGCGGCAGTGAATGATGATGGCTCCCGATATGCCGAATTGGCTGGGAAAGGGCGCAGATATCTGGAGGAAAAGCTTTTCAACGGCGAATACTTCATCCAGGAAGTGCATCGGACTCACATGAGCGATATCGGCACGAGGGGCGAGGGCATGACGGACGTGCAATCGCCTGAAGCTAAGGCACTGTGCGATGCCGAAGGTCCAAAGTACCAGTATGGCACAGGCTGCCTGTCCGATGGCGTGCTGGGAGCCTGGATGGCACTGGTTTGCGGAATGGAGGCCCCCATTCTCTCGTCGGAAAAAGTGAAGGCACACCTGGCCAGCCTGTACCGATATAATTTGAAGCAGGATTTATCCGGACATGTGAACCCCCAGCGCCCCGGATTCGCAATGGGCAGCGAGGGCGGACTTTTGCTTTGCACCTGGCCGAATGGCGGCAAACCCAGCCTTCCCTTCGTTTACAGCGATGAGGTGTGGACGGGCATTGAATACCAGGCGGCCAGCCACATGGTCATGATGGGCCTGGTTGATGAGGGACTGGAAGTTGTGCGTACCTGCCGCAGCCGGTATGACGGGAGAAAACGGAATCCTTTTGATGAATACGAGTGTGGTCACTGGTATGCGAGGGCAATGTCCTCCTATGCGCTTCTTCAGGCTTTCGGCGGTGCGGCTTATGATGCGGCGGACAGGCGGATGACGCTGAAACCCCGGATCAAGGGCGACTACGCCTGCTTTATCTCAACCGGCACCGGCTATGGGCTCGTTGGCGTGCGAAAGGGAGAGCCCTTCCTGGACGTTGCCCAGGGAGTGATAATGGTCAAGGATTGGGCATACGTGCCCGCATAGCAGCCCGCACCGGCAGGAAAAGCTGCAAAATGGCCCGGGAACGAGGCCGAAAAAATGAAACAGGGGTGTTCGCAATGCAATCAAATCAATCGATTCGGAAAATACCGGTCATCCTGGATACGGATATCGGTGGCGACATCGATGACACGTGGGCTTTGGCCATGATTCTGAACTCACCCGAACTTGATTTGAAATTGGTAGTCACGGCAGACGGGGATACGCTTTACAGGGCGAAAATCGTTGCTAAACTGCTTGAACTCGCTGGCAGGACGGATGTTCACGTGGGTGTGGGGGTCCGCACGCCGCATCCGGCTGAAAGCGAAGGCGGGCCGCAGGGAGCTTGGGTGGCGGATTACGATATCGGCAGCTATCCCGGAACGGTCCATGCGGATGGCGTGCGTGCGATGGTTGATGCCATCATGCAATCGGAAGGGCAAATGGCACTGATTTCGATAGGGCCTGTGACAAACATCGCCAAGGCTCTTCGTTTACAACCGGAAATCACTTCCAAAGTGCGATTTATCGGAATGCATGGGAACATCAGGTCTTTTTTTGCGGGATTGGATAGAATTGTCCCTGAATACAATGTAAAGATTGACCCGCTTTCAAGCCGCGAAGTATTTGAAGCGTCATGGGACATCACCATCACACCGCTGGATACCTGCGGATTGATCATTTTGAGAGGGGAGAGATACGCGAAGATATATCAAAGTGAAAATCCGCTGGCCAAGGCCGTCATGGAAAACTACCGGCTTTGGATCCTGCATCATGCGGGAAAAATGGATCAGAAGAAACATGAAAGGGAAAGTTCGATTCTGTTTGACACGGTAGCCGTATACCTGGCGATCAGTGAAGAATTCCTGTTGATGGAGAAGCTGGGAATCAGGGTCACGGAAGATGGCACCACGCTGATCGACGAAAGTGCAAAAAAGATGAATTGCGCCATGGAGTGGCGGGATATGGAGGCTTATGAAGATTTTCTCGTTCAACGAATCATTGGATGCGCCTCCCCGGTTCAGTGAATCATTGGATGCGCCTCCCCGGTTCGGCGAATCATTGGTGAAATCTTTCAAATCTCATTGATTGGCGAGACGTTTCATGGCGTGAGAGAGGTATGACAGTATGAATCTTACTTTGAAGGACAAATTCTACGGGTGCATCTGCGGTGCGCATATTGGTTCTGCCATGGGTGCCGTCGTGGAGGGCTATCCATATTCATATGCGGAGGAAAAATACGGGACGCTTGATCATCTTGCCGAATACGAGGCGTATGGCAACGGATGGGTTCGTGAACCCGGGACCACGGAAGACGGTATAGACCGCCAGAAACTGATGATTTCCGCCATCATCGAAAAAGGGGATCGCGTAAACGCAGAGGATGTGCGCCGGATATGGCGCCGTGACATCCGGCCCGATGCTCCCGGCAATGTTTCCGAGCCTTTTGAAGGGGAACTCGTGAACATGGCCAGGACGAACATGCCCGCCCGCGATATCGGACGCTATTGCGACTTCGCGAATCTTGTCACGTTTGCCCGTGCCTGCCATCCCATCGGTCTGATCAATGCAGGAGACATGCAAGGTGCGATCGATGATGTGCATGAAGTCGGCCAGTTGTATCACGCGGCAAACAGCAAGGCATTGAAATGGGCCTGCGTCACGGCGGTGGGCATCGCGGAAGCCACACGTCCCGGTGCCACTGTCGATAGCGTCCTGACCGCCATTTTTGACAATCTGGATGACCGTGCCGTGGTCCCGGGGCGTGACGATGGCTGGTATGCCGACTATGCGGGACGCAACATCGCGGACGAGCTTCAGGCCGCGCTGCACCTGACCGAATGCTGCAAGGATTTTCGTGACATGCGTGTCTCCTTTGATTCAATGTACAATGGAGTAGGCATGT
>JANYKF010000123.1 GCA_025361665.1 Clostridiaceae bacterium | reverse complement strand
CGATCATCGATCCGACTCAACCCACGGCGAACCGTGTTCGCGCCATGGAAATCCTTGTGGAACTGTTCCAGGGTCTCGATTTGACGGTGGAGCCCGGGGAACTGATGGCCATCATCGGCAACAGCGGCAGCGGGAAATCCACGCTGCTGAACGCACTCGGTGGGCTGGACCGGCCCTCGGCCGGGAAACTGCTCGTGAATGGGCGGGATCTCCTCAAGTTCACCGACAGCCAGCTGGTCGCCTACAAGCGCGAGACCGTCGGCTTTGTATGGCAGAACAATGCCCGCAACCTCATCCCGTACCTGACCGCGCTGGAAAACGTCGAACTCCCGATGATGCTGACGGGGGAGCAGAAAAGGCGCCATCATGCCCTGAAGCTGCTGGACATGGTGGGCATGGCCCACCGGCGCAACAACCGGCTCAGCCAGCTGTCCGGCGGTGAACAGCAGCGTGTCGCCATCGCCATCGCGCTGGCGAACAATCCGAAACTGCTGCTGGCAGACGAACCGACAGGTTCGGTCGACTCCAGGACGGCCGCGCATATTCTGGATGTGTTCCGCGAACTCAGCATCACGTTGGGGCTGACCATCATCATCGTCACACATGACCTGCAGCTCTCGAAAAAAGTGGATCGCGTCGTGGCCATCCGCGACGGGCGAACCAGCAGCGAGTACATCCGCCGGCAATCCGTCGCGGAGGAGCTCGCACGCGTCAGCGGGCTGCAGGACATCGTCCAGCCGGACACGCACGATGAGCTCGTGGTGCTGGACAGAGCCGGGCGGATGCAGATTCCGGCGGCCTATCTCGAAGCCATCGGCCTCAAGGGCAAGAACAAAATCAAGGTGGAGATGGATGGAAACCGCATTGTCCTGTACGCACCGGATCAGACCGTGAGTCTTGAAGATAAAATTGGCACCCCTCCAGCCGCAGACATCCCGGTAACGCCGCCCACGGACATTATGGAAACGCCGGCCACTGACATTGCGGAAACACCAGCCGCGGGTGCTCCGGTAACACCGGCCACACTGGGTCAGGGATGATGGCCTGCCGAACAATCGGTGAATCCGGTCACGCTTTCCCCGGCATGCGATACGGATACGGCATGGATACGCCGGCATGAAACCCGACTTTCGGATTTCATGCCGGCGTTGTTTTGCATTCGGGCTTGAGCATTCAGGCTTGAGCATTCGGGCTTGAGCATTCAGGCTCAGGCATTCAGGCTCGGGCATTCGGGCTCGATCCTGGTTACGGAGCAGGGAGCGGGGTGGTTGGAACCAATGTGGCAAGGAGTTCTTGGAGCTTGGGACTGATCTCCTGCACATAGGCGCCCATCTCTTCCTCGGTCGCCTTTGCCAAATCAAGCGTCGCTCCGGTATCTGAGGGCATGACTATTTTCTTTCCGTATTCATATTGTGTTTTGAACAGGGCCTTGAAGGCAATGGGGGCAGGAAGGGTGTCTGTCTGGATCGTGACATCGAAACTTTGGTCCAGGCTGACCTCCTTGCCATCCGCGTCCCGTCCGACCGGACCGCCGCCCTTTACGTCCATTGTCAGGTTCAGCGGGGAATCGCCAGTCAGGTTGACCCGGATGAGGCCATCCACCTTGCGGTCCGCCAGGTCTTTTCCGCCTGGCGTTTCAAAGGAGTTGAGCGTCAGGGCGAATGTGCCTTTCGTGCCGGTCACATCAAGGTCTGCATTTCCGGTCATCATGAAATTATGCGTTTTAGTGGCTTCCTTGTATTCGGTGGACCAGTCGATGTTGCCCTTGACGGTCTGGCCCGTGCCGCCTCCCTGCACATTGAGGCTGCAGGAGATTTTCTCTCCCGACTTCACCCGATCCAGGCCGATGACGACGTTGGCGTCGCTTCCTGTCGTGTCGACCAGGTTCACGGCGTGCCGCACGACCTTGAACCCGTCTATGTAGGCCTTGATGACGATGTCGGGCGCGCCTTCCGATACGATGATTTCAGCGGCTTCGTAGTCCTTTCTGGCTTTCGCCACCTTGGCCCTGAAAGCGTCGCGCGTGAGCCCGTCCCGCATCGTTTCCATCTGCAGCTGCAGATCCGGGTTTGATTCACCCATGACCTGGAGCAGCCTGTCATAGTTCGCAATGAAGAGCTTGTAGAACTGGTCATCATTTTCAACCTTCTCCATCATCTTCAGGACGAAGGCTTTCATCTGCTCTGGAGTCATGTCGATCGTGACTTCCTTCAGATTCTGCTTTTTGCCGAAAACCTCCACTTCAATCGAACGGTTGATGGTCATGCTGGAGGCCGGAAGAGCATTGAAGGCCGCCATCGCATAGCTGAGAACCAGTTTCTTCAGTTCGGAGCGATCAATTCCGACCTTGTCATAAATGGATTTGGCGGTCCAGGGATCCAGCGAACCGAGTGCCGACACATCGGTTGCAACCGTCGATGATCCGGCTGCCGCGGAACCGGTGAGGGAAGACAGCCGCTGCTTGACAGCCGGATCAGACAAATCTCCGATCAGGCGCGTGGGGCTGAGGTCCGGCAGCTGCAGTCCGAGGATTTTGCCGTTCACGGTCATGTTGAGCCCAAGGAACGGATTGTCTTTCATGAAGATGGACAGATCCGCCAAAGCGGATTTTTGGGTGAAGTCACTGGATGTTCCGATTTTGACTGCTAGCGTCTTGAGGAGGTCCGTCATTTGCTGCGCCGTCGCAACATCCATGCCCCCAAGCGTCTCGAGGAGGGCTGCGTCCAATTGGACGCCTATTTCAATCTTCTGGTTGAAGGATTTTTCCATAACAGGCTTGATCCGGGTCGCCTCCAGCCTGTCCATGCCTGTGTCAAAATCATCGTAACCGGAGTTGAGGGTGTTCAGTTCTGCGATGCCGAAGGTCCATTTCGCCGGTAGGAAGGTTTGGTATCCAGCATAGGCGACGCCGCAGAGAAGAACAACGAGGAGGATCAGAACCAGCAGAAACCCCAGGCATCCGCCTTTTCGGCGCTTTTTTACGATGGGCTGTCCATACTGGTTCGGGCCTTGCGGCGGGTAACCGGGCTGGCCTTGCGGCGGGTAACCGGGCTGGCCTTGCGGCGGGTAACCGGGCTGGCCTTGCGGCGGGTAACCGGGCTGGCCTTGCGGCGGGTAACCTGGCG
>JANYKF010000106.1 GCA_025361665.1 Clostridiaceae bacterium | reverse complement strand
ACGACTCCTCTCATTGCACACGAGTTCACAAGTTGATATAATCGGGAATGTGGATTTTATCGAAATGGGAACACAGGGTTGAGATGGAGGATATCATGAAGATTTTCATCACGGGCGGAACCGGCAACATCGGACAATACGTCACCAAGGCGCTTCTGGCGGCAGGGCATTCACTGGTTCTTCTGACACGCACACCCGATCGGATTCCGGCCTACAAGGCACTCGACAACCTCACAGTCGTCAAAGGGAATATTCTGGACCTGGACATCATGGATAAGGCACTGCAGGGTTGCGATGCGGTGGTCCACATCGCACTCGGCTGGGGAAACACCCCTGTGGAGATGCTGGATCATGACACGCGTGTCACGGCCTTCCTGGCTGATGCGGCTGAACGGGCCGGGGTGAAGAATTTCATCTATACGAGTTCCACGGCTGCGATGGGACCGCTGCGCAACGGGATGGACGAAACCGCGCTCCTGATGCCCGGAGATTTGTACGGAGCCACCAAAGCATCCACGGAAATGTATCTTCTCGGGTTCAACCAGTACTATGGGGGACAGGGAGTCTATGCGGAAAAAGTCAAGATGCGCCGCAATGTCATCCGTCCAGGCTACACGTTCTCAAACCCGGCTTATGAAGGCGGCGCGACGCAGTCCGATGTCCGGTTCAAGAAGATCGCCATGGCGATTCTGAAGAACGAAGATGTTTCATTCTCCAGGTACGACGGTACGCAATTCCTCTCTTCCGGACAAATCGCCGAACTGTATGTGAAACTTGTTGAAAGCGACAGGAACAAGGAGACTTTCCTTGCACTGGGAAAGAAATTCGTCTCCTGGGTGGATATCGCCAATATGGCACTGGAACTTGTTCCCGCATCGACAAGCAAAGTCATCGATTCCAGCGAAGGGGTCAGGAAGGAGATTTCGTATTACAATGCAAGCAAGATGGAGCGGGTTTTCGGTCTTTCGTTCGAAGGAGATGAGGAATTGCGCAGCCATGTCGCATGGAACGTGGAACGGGCCAGGGCCGAACTGAACGGCGAAGCCGTTTATAACGCATACCACGTCTGGTAATGATTGGAGCTCCGTATGTGGAAATGCAAAGATTTCCACTCCGGCAGTTTATCGAGTTCATGATGAAGCCCATGGAGCAGTCAAAGTGATTCATTGCTCCATGGGCTTCGATTCCTTCCGTTAGGTTGTCGGAAAACTCGATGCAACCAGCCTTGCCGCTTTATTCTTCTATGGTACCGGAACGCGTCATGTTCAGCGGATGGTCGGAAACATCAAATACCGTTGCCCTGCCATTTTCATAATGCTCCAATATTCTGAATGTGCCAAGGTTTCCGCTTGCCAGGAATTCATGGGCAGACGGGTGGAATTGGATATCATCGAAAACCGGGTTGATGATCCATTCCTTCGTGTCATCATCCATGAGTCCGAACAGGTTTCCGAACGGTGCGGATACTACCTTTCCGCATGTCTTCGGTTCAAGGACGTTGCATACGGCGCATAATGTTTTGCGGGGATTGATTTCACGTTGGCATTGTTCACAATACATGGCGGGCTCCTTTCTCCTGAAGCATCAAGTAAATCAAACTAATCAAATGATATTTGTAATATATAATTACACAGAAAACCGGCTCCTGAAACATGCAGTCCTGTCAATTCGCAGGAAGCCAGCGTCCTTTTGCCTGTTGAGATACATGCTACTCCAATTCAACGAAAATCGTCTTGCCCTCGACTTTGACCCGAAAACTCCTGTCATCCTTGACCTTGATCTTCAGGAACAGCAGTTTTGCATTTCCGACATTTTTTCCCGTCTTCACGTCGAATTTCGATCCGTGTCTCGGACAGGTGATGATGCCGTTCTCCATGGTTCCTTCCGACAGCGATCCGCCCATGTGCGGGCATTTGTTGGCGATCGCGTAATATTTGCCGCTGACATTTGCAAATAGTATCTCGATGCCTTCCACCATCACCTTTTTTGTTTTTCCTGCGGCCAGTCCAGTCGTGTCAGTTGCTTTTACCCATCCCATACTTTTTCCCTCCGTTTTTATTCTCATTTATGGTCTTACCGTTGTTTTCGTTGAAAGGCTGTTCTGGCACGGAAAATCACTTCAGACGCTCCTCAATATATATCCGTATGCGACGGGGTTCAATCATTCTGCGGCCGATCCTGTCTATTCTATGCTTGCCACTTCTTCTCAATCAAAGGGGATCCATGACTTATCCGACAGTGGGCCGATATCGTCATATCTCTGCGGAAACAATTGCAGTTTCGGTTTCCATGCTTGTTTTCGTACTGGTTTCATCATTGATTCTGGTGTAAAAACTCACTTTTGTGAGTTTTTATGCAGGATGTCTTTGACATCCTGCATGTTGAAGGCACATTTTGTGCCTTCAACACACCAAATCACGTGATTCGGTGCCATCCAGC
>JANYKF010000082.1 GCA_025361665.1 Clostridiaceae bacterium | reverse complement strand
GCATGCGCGATACCTTGTATTTCAAGGATGACGATGCCCGGCTTTCATTCCTTTATGGCAATTACATCACCATGACGAACCTGAGTGAAGCGGAACTGGACCGCATCATCCGTTACCGCATGTCACCCATCAATGTGTCCGTCCACGCGACGAATCCGGAATTACGGGTCCGGATGCTTGGAAACCGCTTTGCCGGACGCATCATGGAACAGATCGGCAAGCTGGTGAAGGCCGGCATCACGGTCAACGCCCAGATCGTCCTGTGCCGCGGATGGAATGACGGCAGCGAGCTGGAGCGGACATTGGCCGATCTCTCGACATTGGCACCCGTCCTGCACAGCATATCCGTCGTGCCGATCGGCCTGACACGCTTTCGGGAAGGACTTCCGCAAATGAAGGCATTCGATGCCCGTTCGGCCCGGGAGGTCCTCCATGTCGTGTCAAGGTGGCAGGAATCCTTGCTGCAGCAGGTTCAGACCAGAACCGTATATGCAGCGGACGAGTTTTACCTGGCTGCAGGGGTTGAGATTCCTGAAGCCGGCTGCTACGAGGATTTTCCCCAGATCGAAAATGGCGTGGGCATGCTGTCATCGCTGAGGGAAGATTTTCTGATGGAGCTTGGAGAAGATTTTCTGATGGGGCATGGGGAAGATTTCCTGATGGAGCTTGGAAAAGATTTCCTGATGGGGCATGAATCGGCGGCAGAGGGAAAAACCCTGTCACCTGTGGCTGAAGCGGGCAGACGGGTCATCAGCATTGCGACAGGTGCAGCCGCTGCGAAGGAAATCCAGGGATTGTCGCGCATCGTGGCTGAAAAGTCACGCGGATCTTTGGTGGTCCTCGTGCATCCAATAGAAAACCGTTTCTTCGGTGGTCATGTGAACGTTGCCGGTTTGCTCACCGGCCGCGACCTGATGGAGCAATTGGCCGATCTTCCGCTGGGGGAATGCCTGATGCTGTGCCGGAGCATGTTCCGGGCTGATACGGAGATCCTCCTGGATGATGTCACCCGGTCGGAACTGGAAGAAAAACTGGGGCTGCCGGTTCAAATCCTGAATCCTGACGGAGCCTCCCTGGCACGGGCTTTGTTGGGGCATATGCGGAGGTCATAAAGAAGCAAAAAAAATGTGGCGCATGCCACATTTTCATTGATAAGAGGATTTTCACCGTTCTCTATTTTCATTGATAAGAGGATTTTCACCGTTCTCCATTGATAAGAGGATTTTCACCGTTCTCCAGCCAAGCCGGAAACCTCAGACGGATTTTGTCATCCTGCTTGCACGCAGGCATCTGGCGCAGATGTTCATGGATTTTGACTGGCCGTCAACTTCCAGATGCACCTTCTTGACATTGGGTTTCCATGCATGGTTCGTCTTGTGATTGGAATGGCTCACCAACAAACCGAAGTGTTGGCCTTTGCTGCAGACTTCACATTTTGCCATCGAATACACCTCCTCGTGCTGCGGTCGAATTGTATGAAAAGCCGCACCCGACGGGTCCTTCGGCCAAAACTTCACAGCGAGGAATATTTTATCACAGATGGCAGGCCGATGCAAGGTTTTGACAGGGAAGGTTTTGACAGGAAAGGTTTTGACAGGAAAGCATCCATGATATAATTCAGGAACGGATGCAAGGATGCGGATACCGCCGGAGGGGAACCATGCAGGGATTGGGGGGCCATACGGGTCTGGATGAGCCGGTCACCACGATACGCGGCATAGCCGCAAAACGGGCGGCCCTTTTGGCCAGGATGAATATCCGCACTTTGCGCGACCTCCTGCTCCACATCCCCGTCCGATACGAGGACAGGACGAAGACCCTTTCCATCGATGAAGTCCGCGACAACGAAGAATGCACCATAGAGGCAGCCGCAGCAGCCCTCCCGCGGCACAGCCGCGCAGGAAAGGCATTGTCCGTGTGGCATCTGCTGGTATCCGACGGGTCCGGCTACATGAACATCACTTGGTTCAATCAGGATTTCGCCGTCCACAGTATTCATGCCGGAGACAGATTCCTGTTTTTCGGCATCGCGAAGCGTGCTGGAACGCGGATCGAAATGAC
>JANYKF010000118.1 GCA_025361665.1 Clostridiaceae bacterium | reverse complement strand
AGAAACTGCACCACTATGATCCCCGTCTCGTCGGATGTCCGCTCCTGGTTCGTACCCATGCGCCAGTTCGCACAAAGGGCGAGTTCCCCGTAAACCCCGAAGTTCGTGCTGGTGTTGCCGACGTCGATGGCCAGCAGCATGAATCACCACCGCCTTACAAGCCCAGTTTGATGGTCTGTATCTGCTGGATTTCGAACTGGATGTCCTTCTCCAGACTTTCCGCGGCAATCCTGATGTCTTCCGCGGATTCCTCGCGTTTTTTGGGGATCTTCTGCGCGTCCGTCAAAATGCGGGCCTGCGGCCGTGTCCGATCATTTCCCTCATGCCGGCTGCTTCGTTCAGGCAGGCCCTGCTTTTCCGGCCGTTCCTGTGCCGGACGTTCCTGCACTGGACGTTCCGGTGTCGGACGTTCCTGCACCGGACGTTCGATTGTTTTTGTATCCATTTGCGTAATCGCCTCTCTCTGGCCGCGTTCCGAACGCTGACCCTTTTCGCGGCCGCCGCGTTCGGTGCGCTGGCTCCTGCCATCATCCCGAGGGCGTTCCATGCCGGATTCTCCCTTGTGTGACAATTCCGTGCGGACCCGCGCCTCCATGCCGTCAATGCCGCCGCGGTCCCGGCCAAAATGATTCCGGTTCCGGCTGCCCTCCCGATGTTCCGCCGGTTCATGCTCCGTTGCCGCTGCACGGCCTCCGCGCGTCGGATTCTGGCCATTTCGGCCTGGTCCCTCTCCCCCATGGCGTTCCTGCCGGGTTTCCATACTGTGGTTCCGTTCATTCCCTTTTGTTCCACTTTTTCCGGATTCCGCTTTTGCCGCGGATTTCCCGTCATTTTGCGGTTGCTGGCTATCTGTGGTCATATTCCCCTCCGTTTCCGTCCTGCAAATAAGCGATGGCTCCTTCGGATCAATGGAATGCGAAATGGCTCCTTCTGAACAATGGAATGCGAAATGGCTCCTTTGGAACAAATGAATCCGTGACGCATTTACAGGTCTTCCTGGTGATTCGCCGCGAAGCATGTATGGTCTAGCCTGCATATGTGTTGATGGAAATCTCTCCCGACAGCAGGAAGGTCCTTGATCCATCCGGTCGCTCCACCAGCAGGCGTCCATCTCCGCCGATATCCACCGCAATGGCATCCCATGGATTCACCGGATCCAGGACGCGGATTCCTCGTCCAAGCGTCACGGACGCGTCACGCCAGCGCTGCAGGATACCCGGCATGCCTTCATGACGATGTTCAAGAATCACGGCGGACAGGTGCTTCAGCAAAAGAGCCGCTACCCGGTTCCGATCCGGCAACGGTTCCGCCTGTGAATTCCGATCCGGCAGCGGTTCCGCCTGTGAATTCCTGTCCTGTGAAGGTTCTGCGGACAGCATCAGTCGGAGAGATGCGGCGGTTGTGCGAAGCTCCGGCGGAAAGTCCTCTTCCATGTGGGTGACATTGACCCCGATGCCGACCACCACGTGTGACAGCCTGTCCGGCTCTGCGGCAAGTTCCGTCAGAATCCCGCAGATTTTTTTACCGTTCCACAGAACATCGTTGGGCCATTTGATGCCGATGGAACCTGCGAGGATTTCCGCCCGGTGAGGATTCGGACTGGACAGCGTCTCCGAAATGAATTCCCTCAAGGCTTCCACAACGGCGACCGATACTGCCAGCGTGATGGACTGTACCTGGTCCGGTGCCATCTCGGGCCGGAGAAGGACAGACATCCAAATGCCCGCTCCATGACGGGATGACCAGCTTCGCCCCATCCTGCCGCGGCCGCCGCACTGTTCTTCCGCGAACAACGCAACCCCTTCCGGGGCACCGGCCTGGGCCATTTCCTTCAGGCGGCTGCTTGTGGAATCCGTCTGATCAACGACTGTAATCCGCCAGTCAATCTCTTGCCGATCCAGCCGGCTTCCACCCAGGTTCCGGCTTCCACCCGGGTTTCTGCCGTTCCGACCGCTTTCCTCCATTCGAAGGGCGATCCGGATACCGGCAGCCGAATAAGGCAGTGCCCGGCCGACGGGAATCCGGTATCCTTTGCGGGTCACGCACTCCAACGGCCAACCGGCCCGCTGCAGCGCCTGCATGTGCTTCCACACGGCAGCACGCGTCATGGCCATTTCACGGCTAAGGGATTCACCGGAGACGAAGTGTCCCGGTTCTTCCGATAAACGGGACAATATCCGTTCCCGGATGTCCGATGCGGCACCCGTCATGGCCAGACCTCAGCTTCCGCGCGGTCCGGAACGGCCAGTACCAGGATCTCCCCCGTGCGTTTCGAGCGGAAAACTTCTTTGGCTCCCGGGGCATCGGTGTACCGCTCCATCAGGCCTTTCGATTCGAGCAGGCGGCACCAGGCAAGGAACAGCGCGTTTCCGCCATCCTGCATGGCTTCCTCGTAAGAACTCATGCGGGTGCGCAGGTAGAGGGCGGCGGAATTCTCGAACACAACCGCAAAACCGAGGGCATGCCCCGCCACTTCAATCTGCGAATCCAATACCGAACTGTAAATCAGGCATTCGGGAGCCCGGAATGTACCAAACCGATAGTCCCGCAAGAGCACCAGCGTATCCAGATAGCGCCGCATGAGGGTTGGATGCCGAAGGCCCAATTCATATAAATCCGCATCTCCGACATGACAGCGTACCGGGTCCATGTCCAGCCGCAGGCAGCGAAAGCTGCCCTCCTCCCGTTTGATTGGAAGGTCGTCCGGATGAAGCCACGCCGACATGATCCGCCGGGCTGTCGTTTCTCCCGGTAAAACCAAATCACGGACCGCATGTTCCGAAAGCTTCAATCCGCATTGGACGGCGTCAGCGACCGCATCCGCCCGGATCCGAAAATAGACACCGGCCATTTCTCCCCCTCCGTCCCGTTCATTATATACCACGCCCGCTTTCCTTGCATAGCGCAAGCCGGACACCCTGCAAGGAAGCGGATTTCACGCTGCGCGG
>JANYKF010000030.1 GCA_025361665.1 Clostridiaceae bacterium | reverse complement strand
GTGCGCAGGCTGCTTCCGGGATCCGGCCTGAAAGTGCCGCACATGGGATGGAACGACCTTACATTGACAGACTGCGGCGGCAAAGGAAGGAGCCTCCTGTTTGAAGGGCTTCCGGAAAAGCCATTTGCCTATTTTGTACATTCTTTCTGCGTCGAAGCGGCAGATTCGTCTGTCGTATCCGCGCGAGCCACATACGGGATGACTTTCGATGTGGCCCTATCCTCCGGCTCCGTGTTCGGAACGCAGTTTCATCCGGAGAAAAGCGGAGAAACCGGACTGGCCATGCTCCGGAATTTTCTGAAGGCGGTGCGCGAATCATGAAACTTCTGAAGGCGGTGCGCGAATCATGAAACTGTATCCCGCGATTGATTTGAAGAATGGGAAATGTGTCCGCCTGATGCAGGGGCGTTTCGACAAAATGACCGAATACGGCGACGATCCGGTGGCCATGGCGCGAAAGTGGGCTTCCCTCGGAGCGGAAGCGATCCATGTGGTGGACCTCGACGGGGCGCGCACCGGGATCCCGGGGAATCGGGACGTCATCAAGGCGATGGCCTCCGCGGTGCGGATCCCCGTCCAGACGGGCGGCGGCATCCGGACCCCGGCCGATGTGGAGGAACTGTTGTCCGCAGGTCTTGCCAGGGTCATTCTCGGCACGTCGGCGGTAAAAAACCGCGGGATGGTCAGGACCCTGCTGGAGGAATACGGTTCCCGCATCCTCATCGGCATCGATGCGAAAGACGGGTTTGTGGCCGTGGAAGGCTGGGAAAGCGGAAGCGGGCTGGAAGCGGTCGTGTTTGCAAGGGAAATGGCCTCGCTCGGGGTGAAGACGATCATCTACACGGACATAGCCACGGACGGTATGCTGGCGGGGCCCAACCTGTCTGCCATGAAGGAAATGATAGAGCAGTCCGGCCTGGAGGTCATTGCGTCCGGAGGGGTTGGTTCATTGGCGGATCTGCTGGCCCTGGAGGAGATCGGCGCCTCGGGGGCCATCACGGGCAAGGCCCTCTACACGGGCGCCCTCGATTTGGCGGAAGCGCTGGCGGTGCTGAAGAAGGGTTCAACATGTTGACAAAGCGCATCATTCCCTGTCTGGACGTACACGCCGGACGCGTGGTCAAGGGCATCAATTTCGTGAACCTGGTGGACGCCGGGGATCCTGTTTCCTGTGCGGCTGCCTATGACAAGGCGGGTGCGGACGAACTCACCTTTCTCGACATCACCGCATCGTCGGACGCACGCAGCATCATGCTCGACATGGTTTCAAGGGTGGCGGAGCAGGTTTTCATCCCCTTCACCGTCGGGGGGGGCATCCGGTCCGTGGATGATTTCCGCCGGATTCTGATGGCGGGAGCGGACAAGATTTCAGTGAACTCGGCCGCCCTGAAACGGCCTGGACTTGTCACGGAAGCGGCCATGCGCTTCGGCAGCCAGTGCGTGGTCGTTGCGATCGATGCCAAGCGCAGGCCCGATCGTTCCGGATGGAGCGTGTACCTGAACGGGGGCCGAATCGATACCGGCTGGGATGCGGTGGCCTGGGCCGTGGAAGCGGCGCGGCTGGGAGCCGGAGAGATCCTGCTCACGAGCATGGATTGCGACGGAACGAAAGCAGGGTACGACATCGCTTTGACGCGCAGTGTCTCCGATGCCGTGGGCATTCCCGTGATCGCGTCGGGCGGAGCCGGCACTTATGCCCATTTCCGCGACGCGCTGGTCGACGGGCACGCGGATGCCGTGCTGGCAGCGAGCCTGTTCCACTTCGGTGAAATGGAAATCCGGGATCTGAAGCGGCATCTGGCGGATGAAGGAGTGGAAGTCCGTCTCCAGCCCGTTTCCCGAAAAGCGGACTGAGCCGGTCAAAGGCAGTGAACCGGCAGGCGGGCGTAATTCCGCGAAGGAGCGAAAACAGTGCATGAACAGATCCATGCCGCCTCAGACAGCACCCGCAAGGATACAAATGCGGACCCACTGTATTTAGGTACGAATGGCAGCGGGAAAGCATCCGGCATCTGTATCGGAGCATCCACCATCACCTGGGCATCCGTGGAAAGATCAGAGTCGGGAAATGTGACATTGCTGAGATCCGGAGCCGTTTCCCACGATGGAAACCCGCGTCAGGTGCTCCGTGCCCTTTTCACGAACGGCGATTTGCCGGCGCAAGGGCGCATGGCCGCAACCGGCAGACGTTTTCGCCATCTGGTCTCCCTGCGTTCCATCCCGGAGCCGGAGGCCGTCGAATGGGCCTACAGGAACCACCTTTCCCAAAAATCCGACCGGTCGGGCACGGTTGTCAGCGCCGGCGGGGAAACCTTCATGCTGTACCGGATGGATGCCGGCGGGCGCGTTGTGGACGTGAAGACGGGCAACAAGTGCGCTTCGGGAACCGGGGAATTCTTCCTGCAGCAGCTGAAGCGGATGAATCTGACTGTTGATGGCGCCTTGCATCTGGCAACACTGCAGAAGCCGTACCGGGTGGCCGGTCGCTGCAGCGTGTTCTGCAAGAGCGACTGCACCCATGCCTTGAACAAAGGCGCGGACAAAGGGCAGGTTGTGGCCGGCCTCTGCGAAATGATGGCCGTCAAAATCCAGGAATTGCTCAAAACAGCCGCGGAAGGACCAGTCCTGCTGGTCGGGGGCAGTGCGGCCAATCAGGTGATGACCGCCTTTCTGCGGGCGGGCGGCCGCCCGATTGAAGTTCCGGAAACCGGACGCGTGTTCGAGGCGCTGGGCGCCGCCCTGTGGGCATTGGATCATGAAACGCCGCCGGTACCCGGTCCGGAGGATCTGTTTTCACAGACCGCCACCCCCTTCCAGATGCTGCGGCCCCTTTCGGAAAGCATGCACAGGGTCACATTCATGGAACAGGCGCGGAAAACGGCCAATCCGGGAGACAGCTGCGTCATCGGCCTCGATGTCGGTTCCACCACGACCAAGGCCGTCGTGGTCAGGCGTTCCGACAAGGCCATCCTGGCCGGCTGCTACCTGAGGACGAACGGCGATCCGGTGGCGGCTTCGCGTGCCTGCCACGCGGAACTCGAAAAACAGATGCGCTCCCAGGCTCCGGTCCATTTCTCCGGACTGGGCGTAACCGGTTCGGGGAGACGCATTGCGGGTCTGCATGCACTCACGTCCGCCGTCATCAATGAAATCATCGCACACGCGCGGGCTGCTGCTTATTTCGATCCGGCCGTCGACACCCTCTTTGAAATCGGGGGACAGGATGCCAAATACACCTTCCTGACAAACGGCGTGCCCTCCGATTATGCCATGAATGAAGCCTGTTCGGCCGGAACGGGATCCTTCCTCGAGGAATCCGCTCAAGAGGCCCTGCATCTGAAAACGGAAGATATCGGTGAAGCGGCGTTGTCCGGGACCCTCCCCCCGAATTTCAACGACCAGTGTGCCGCCTTCATCGGCAGCGACATCAAGACGGCCATCCAAAGCGGATTGGGGCGTGAGGACATCGCGGCCGGCCTTGTCTATTCCATCTGCATGAATTATCTGAACCGGGTGAAGGGAAACCGGTCAATGGGCCGGAAGGTCCTGATGCAGGGCGGCGTCTGCTATAACCGGGCCATCCCGGCCGCCATGGCCGCCTTGACCGGGAAGGAAATCGTCGTGCCGCCCGAGCCCGGAATGATGGGGGCATACGGTGTCGCGCTGGAAGTGGACGCACAGATGGCATCCGGACTTTTACCGGAGGGTGTTTTCGATTTGAAGGCTTTGGCCGCGAGGGAACTGCTGCAGGGGGAACCCTTTGTCTGCAGGGGCGGCCGTGAGGGCTGCGACCGCAAATGCGCCATCCGCCGCATCCATGTCGGCGACAAGGTTTTTCCGTTCGGCGGTGCCTGCAGCAAATATGAAAACGTGCTGACAGGAGGTGCGGAACCGGATGCAGGGGCTCTGGACCTGGTTGCCATCAGGGAAAGAATGCTGTTTTCCACTTATGGGATGGAATGGAAGGATGGTGTGACGACAGCCGAACCCGCACAGCCTGTCATTGCGGCAGGCATGGCGGTCACGCCGGCCAGCCAGTCTGCCACGCCTGCAAGGGGGGCCAGCCAGTCTGCCGAACCGGCCAGCCGGGGCTCGGTCGGCATGAACCGTTCCCTGATGGTCCACTCCCTGTTTCCGCTGTATCATGGATTCTTCCATCGGCTTGGATATCGTGTTGCATTGCCGGACGGGATCGCGGACGAAGGATGCGACCGCAGGGGAGCGGCATTCTGCCATCCTGTCGAACAGGCGCACGGGTCACTGGCTTCTCTGCTGGCCGGGAATTTGGACATCATTTTCCTGCCTCATGTGAAGGCGCTTCCGGCCAGCCTGCCGGGAGAGGTGAGTGTCGCATGTCCTTTCGTGCAGGCGGAACCCTATTCCCTGAAAGCCGCGTTTCCGGAACTTGCGGGAAAAAAGGTCCTGAGTCCCGTCCTGGACATGACGGAAGGGTATGCGGCCGCAGAGGCTGTCTTTCTGGAAATGGGAAAGGAACTCGGTATTCCGCGTGAAGAGGCGTCCGCTGCGTTCCGGTCCGCCTGCCGTGCGCAGGAAGGTTTCCATGCTGCGTGCCGGGAGGTGGGAGAGCAGGTGCTGCGGCAGCTGGCGGAGGAACCGGACAGGTTCGGAGTGGTCCTGACGGGCCGCACCTACAATGCCATGGCTTCCCTCGGCAACATGGGCATTCCCAGAAAACTCGCGTCAAGGGGGATTCTGGTCATTCCGCAGGATTTTCTGCCGCTTTCCCTTGAACCGGATCAGGAAAACATGTATTGGGCATCAGGCCGCTCCATCCTGCAGGCAGCCAGGCAAACAGCCCGTTCCCCACAGCTGTTCGGAACCTATGTCACCAATTTCAGCTGCGGGCCGGATTCCTTCCTCCTCAATTATTACCGGACCATCATGGGCGCAAAGCCCTCGCTGACGCTTGAACTGGATGCGCACACCGCGGATGCCGGAATCGATACGCGCATCGAGGCCTTTCTCGATGTGGTGCGCCGGTACCGGCTGATGCAGCCTGATTCCGAGGCGAATCTGCCCCCGCATCCCGGTCGGCTTCCGCATCCCGAACGGCCCCCA
>JANYKF010000023.1 GCA_025361665.1 Clostridiaceae bacterium | reverse complement strand
TGTCTGTTTCCGGGAGGCCAAACCCCGTGACGGTGGCGGCAACCTTGTCGTCATACCGCTTGTACGGCGTGCCCGTTTCCATCTTCACCAAGTCGGGTTCCAGCGGGGGGCCTGCCTTCTGCGGCAGTGCGAACTTCACGTCGTCGGCCACCGCATAGCTGAGTTCCTCGCCCTCCGGCGTAGTGTAGTTGATTGACAGGGAAAGCGGGATGGTGTCCGGCGGAGGGGCTTGCTTCAGAAGTTGGAGAAGCTTGTCCAGTTTCGCCTGGATGTCCGTGATGTTTTCACTGATCACATAATCTCCACCACAGGCGGCTGCCGCATCGGAGAAGATTTTTTCCTTCGGCGCAGCACCCATGCCGATGAAAAACACGGTGATGTTCTTTTCCTTGATTTTCTTCAGAAGCGTGTTGTACTCCTCAAGTTGTACCGGTTCCACCTGGAGGCCGCTGTCGGTCAGGAACACGATCACCTTTTTCAGGCTTGGCACAGGCAGGATGTTCTCATAGGCGGTTCGCAGCACTTCCACGATGGGCGTGCCGCCCCCGGTCTGCATCTCTCCAAGAGACTTGAGGATGTTCGCCTTCAAGTCGGTCGTGATCTGCTGCTGGATGATGAGCGGCGGGGACATGGGCGGCGTGCGGAACGTCGTGAACTGCATCATGGCGTTTTGCGGGATTTTGGCTGTGAACTCGTGGAACAGGGAAATGGTTTTCTCCATCCGGAAGTTGCAGTCTATCCCCTCGCTCGGAGGACTGTTCATGGAACCGGAATTATCCACGACCATCGAGATGAAAGGCGTTTCGCTGAGATTATGTTCTGATGGCCTTGTATAGGTGATGATGAAATTATTGCCCAGTTTCGAGCTGATGGCCGCGAATACGCCCTGCAGGGCAGACGGGTCCTTGGCCGGATAATACTGCCCGCCTGCGGCCGCTGCGAATTCAAGCAGGGTCTGGATATCCGGAACTCCGTCGCCGGGCTTCTTGCCGCTTGCGGCATCCGCTTCGTTCAACCGTTTGCCGAACCCGATTGTATAGACGGGGATTTTGCTTTCCTTGATCTTTGCCGTAACCGCACTTCGCGTGTTGACACTGCCTCCACCGGACTTGTCCATGCTGGAATCAACACCGTCCGTGAAAACAACGACTGCCGGCCTGGTTTTTCCCATGACAGTATCAAGGCCTTTCAAGGTGGCGTCGAACAGCTTGGTGGTACCGCCAGCTGCAATGCCGGACAATGCCTTTGCCGCATCTGCCGGTGTCTCGCCCTTCAGGACATTGACTTTCGCGTCAAAATCGATGATCTTCACGAAACTGCCTGCGGGAAGGGTTTCAATGAAGACCTTGGCCGCGGCCAGTGTTGCCTTCATGTCGTTCTTCATCGAACCGGAGGAATCGATGACCAGTGCTATGCTGCATGGCGCCACTACCCGTTTGATATCGGTGACCCCAACCTTTGAAGCACCCTCGTAAATCACGGTGTTTTCCTTGGTGGGCGTGATGTCCCGTTCCAGCGGATCGCTGACGGATACGGATATTTCCGCGGAAGTGGTCTTGTCCGCTGAACCTGTAATCTGGATTCCGCCAGTCAGTTCGCTGCTGTCCGTCATGCTGTTGAGGCGAGTATTGGCGCTTATCAGGCTTTCCGGCAGCGTCACGGTCGTCAGCTCTTCCGAACTGACCGGAACAAGCTGTGTCCTGGTGGAACCGTAGTTCATGTAAGGAGCATGGTTGACTACGGTCCACAGACCGGCGGGCAGAGTGAAAAGGGTATAGCCTTCCGGCGTGACACTGCCCAGGTTCTGGTTGTCGCCATAAAGATCACTCTGGTTTCCTTCCGTGTAATCTATCGTATTGAACTGCTGCGCCTCCACATGAACAGTTCCGAATGGAGCCCCTTTCACCAGGAGTGCGCCAGTCTCCTTGCCGTATTTCACTTTCGGCAGGTCATAGGACTCCTCCAGCTGGAACGTGACATCACCGGTTTGCCCGTCATATGGAGTAAATTTCCAATCAAATTCGCCTGCACCTTGCGGAAGGTCGTCCAGGAGGAAAGTCTTGGCTATCGCGCTGTCCAGTGTTTTGTCGTAACGGCCGTAATCGGCCGTGCTTCCATTCTCCACCCATCTTTCGGCAAAAATCCGGAACTTTCCGCCATCGAGGCTTATTTGAACCGTTTGGAATTTTTCACCCGTGCTTTCAGTGGTGAAAGCAACATTCGCTCCCCCCCCATTTCCATATCTTTCAGCAGGAATCTTGTATTCCTTGCCCACTTCATAAATGGTCTGCCTGAGTACGTACATCTGAAACCCGTTGCCTGCTTCCCTCGCATCGCACCACCAGATTGCGTCGGGCTGTTTCACCTTGAAAATAATCCTGTCGGCATAAACACTGGAAAAAACGGTTCCGCCAATCTGGGCTGCGTAATCCTTCAGGAACTGGATGGGAATGCCCGAGGAATCATTGACGCCCATGAACCAAAGGTCGCCGTACAGCCGTTTTTTATATTCCGTGAAATTGTCGACATACTGGATATCCAGCGCGTCATCCGGCTTATGGTAAGTGCTGCCTGTGTACAGGCTCTGGCTCCCCAGGGGGTTGATGAAGGGTACGGGGATATCCCATGTGCCAACAGGGCCTGTCGTGGGTTTTACAAGGAGCTTTCCGGTCGGCCCGAGGTTCGGATCGACGTATTTGGTTCCGTAATCGCTGAAGAACCCCATGTTTCCGGCTCCGCCGGCGTTGCCTGAATTGTCCGTGCCACCGGTGTCTCCAGTACCTCCGTTGTCCCCCGTCGTTGTGCCATCCGTGCCGGAATTGCCCGCATCGGCACTGGCTTCGGATGTGGCGGAACTTTCCGGACTGCCGCTGTCCATACTGGCTGCCGGGCTCTTGGACGAAGTCTCCGTGCCTGTGGATCTGCCGCATCCGGAGAACATGCCTATTGCCATGCTAAACACGAGAATGAGGCAAATCAGCTTTTTCATAATCGCACTCCTTATGAACCCATCATGGCCATGGCTGTCGTTCTCGACCGGATTGCCTTCATCCTAGCCAACCGGGGCCTTTATCACAACGGTGTTGACATCCAGGATATCGTCCTCAATGACATCTTCTGCCAGACTGTGCTGGACATTCCCATCCTGGTCCAGGTTTTTCGGATCCACGGTATCCCTGTTGACGGTAATGCGCTCGCGGATCAGGATCTGGCCAAGGACAGGATCGAAGGATATCCAGATGGATCCCTTGCAGGTGAGTGAAATCTGCTGCTTGGATTCGTATTCGGTTCCCGCACATAAGGTAAATTCATCCTGATAGGATCCGGAAACATCATACTTGACGCAGTCGAACCCGTTGACCTGCTCGTTCCCGGCTTGAGACAGCGAAAGCTTCTCAAAACGGATGGGATAATGCATGGGCCTTGTGAAATATTGAAAAGACGGCTTTGTTGCCGGATCAGGCGTGGATGATTTCCAATCCCCGTCTTTGCCGATCGCTCCCATATGGTGTTGCCCATGATGATTTGTTCAAGATAACTGCCAAAAGCTTTTGATTCATTCATATAGGATATGGCGACGGGATTCTTGACATAGGCGCTTTCCGCCGTCACATCAATGGGGCTGCCCGCTTCCTTTGGAGGGGTTGATATGTAAAAGACCCCTCTGCGATAGCTGTCGGCGGCTTCCATGTCTTTCTGAAGCAAATCTTCTGAAACCGCAACGGCATTATCATTTGAATTGGAGACGACACTGGCCTCTGCCGGAGATACCGCGGGAGCGCTGGTCTCCGCCGGAGATGAGGCAGGAGTTGCCTTTTCGCTGCCGCTACTGCCGAGGGCTTCGGTCGTCGCACCTGCACCACTTCCACTTACCTGGGCATCTCTGCCGGGTTGTGCGGTTCTCCCGCATGCCGTGAAAAGCAACACCACTATTGCAAGTACGAACAGTAATCTTGGAATACTTTTTTTCTTCATGTCCATCTCCTTCGGACGAACCAAGTATCCTCGGCTTTTGCACCTGCCCGAACATGTCTCTTGTCAATGACATTGTATTCATCCTGATAATATAAGTCAACGAAACCAATGCAAAAATCAGGACTGAAACCTGTATTGGAATCAATGATGATTCTCGTGCAAAAAGTCGATTTTCGACTTTTTCATGCAAGTTGCATTTTGCAACTTGCATGCATCCGGCGGCAAATGCCGCTGGATGGCACCGAATCACGTGATTTGGTGTGTTG
>JANYKF010000022.1 GCA_025361665.1 Clostridiaceae bacterium | reverse complement strand
CAACACACCAAATCACGTGATTCGGTGCCATCCGGCGGCATTTGCCGCCGGATGCATGCAAGTTGCAAAATGCAACTTGCATGAAAAAGTCGAAAATCGACTTTTTGCACGAGAATCATATTTGCATGCCAATCCGGCATTTCGGACAAAAATCAGTTGCCTTGCCACGATCCGCGTGATACAATGTTGCTGGTTCAGATTGGTTTTGACGGAAGAGTGGGAGTGCCCCACTCTTTGCCTTTGTGTGTGGAGCTTGATGTGTATCGGACCCTTTCGATCATGGGGTCGGACAGGCATCAGTCCTTGCAGGAGAGAGAAAGCCAACTTCTGACAGGAGGTTGAATGACAAAAGGCGATTTACTGGCTCTGGTCCGGAAAACAGCGGAACCCGCAGCGGAACAGGCCGGTTGCGAACTGGTGGACGTCGAATTCGTAAAAGAAGGCGCCCACTGGTATTTGCGCGTCTATATCGACAAGGAGGCCGGAATCTCGCATGAAGACTGCGAGGCGGTCAATGAGCCCATCAGCGCCATGCTGGACGAACAGGATCCCGTTGAGCAGGCCTATTTTCTGGAAGTGTCTTCACCGGGGCTGGAACGCCCGCTCAAAACGGCAAGGGATTTTGAAAAAGTCATCGGACAGACGGTCGAAGTGCGCTTCTTCAAGCCCATCGGAGGCACACGCCAACTGGAGGGGATTCTGCGCGCGTTCGACGGCGCTGTCGTGACGGTGGAATCCGGAATGGATCAGGTTGTTTCGCTGCCGGTTGCGGATATCGCAAAGATCAACCGGAAATTCGAGTTCTAGCATTCCGCGGGAGCGGGTTTCCCTCCGACTGCGGTGGGGAGCTTCCAGGCGGGATATTCCGCCTTCGTTCGGGAAAACCGCATGACCCATGGTTCCTTGGGATTCGGACAACGCAGCCGGCGGCAGGGATGGTCGGCAAAAAAAGCGACAGATTGGAGGATTGACACGGATGAGCGCTGAATTGATTCACGCACTCGAACAACTTGAACGGGAACGGGGCATCCACAAGGATATCCTGATCGAAGCAATTGAACAGGCCCTGATCTCCGCCTACAAGAAGAATTTCGGTTCGTCACAGAACGTGGAAGTCAACATCGAGGCGAGCACGGGCGATATTCGCGTGTATGCCTTGAAAACGATTGTCGACGAAGTGGTGGAACCGGCCGAGGAAATGTCCCTCGAACAGGCGAAACGCTTCGGTGCCGACTTTGAGATCGGCGATATGGTCGAGGTGGAGGTCACGCCGCGCAAATTCGGACGCATCGCGGCCCAGACGGCCAAGCAGGTTGTCATGCAGCGTATCCGCGAGGCGGAGCGGGAAATCGTCTTCGGCGAATTTGCCAGCCATGAGGAGGACATTCTGACCGGTGTCGTTTCCCGTTTCGACCGCAAGAACATCGTCATCGATCTCGGACGTGTGGAAGCCGTTTTGCCTCCCGGAGAACAAACCCCCGGCGAGCGCTACAACATCCACGATCGCATCAAGGTTTATGTCGTCAACGTGAAAAAGACCAACAGAAGTCCTCAGATTTACGTGTCCAGGACGCATCCCGGCCTCGTCAAACGCCTGCTGGAACTGGAAGTGCCGGAAATCAGCGACGGAACGGTCGAAATCAAGACCATCGCCCGCGAGGCCGGCTCACGGACCAAGCTCGCCATCCATTCACGCAATGAGAACGTGGATCCCGTCGGCGCCTGCGTCGGCCAGAAGGGCAGCCGCATCCGGGCCATCGTGGATGAATTGCGCGGCGAGATGATTGACGTCATCAAATGGAGCCCCATACAGGAAGATTACATTGCAAGCGCCCTGAGCCCCGCCAAAGTGATCCAGGTCACGCTCCACGAAGACAGCCGCATTGCCCGCGTGGTTGTCCCGGATTACCAGCTTTCACTCGCCATCGGCAAGGAAGGCCAGAATGCAAGGCTTGCGGCAAAACTGACCGGATGGAAAATCGACATCAAGAGCGAATCCCAAATGCGGCAGCTGCTGGAAATGCAGTTGTTCAGCGGGGGATCAGCCCTGTATGGGCAGGATGGGGAAGACCTTTTCGACGATGAAGACAACCTGTACGGGGAGTCGGAAACCCTTGGCGCTCCGGAAGGGGAAGAGGATGACGACATCACCCCAACGGCGGACGTGCCAGAGGATGACGACATCACCCCGACGGCACTGTCAGGCATGGGAGAGGAAGCATCGGTTGCCGCAGCGGCAGATGGGAAAGAGGAAGAGATTCCGGTACCGTCAGAAGAGAAGGCATGAAGACGAGAAAGATTCCCATGCGCCGGTGTGTCGGATGCAGGGAGATGAAGGAAAAGCGCGTCCTCATCCGGGTGGTGCGCAATCAGGAAGGCCGCATAGCGGTGGATCCGTCCGGCCGCATGAATGGACGCGGGGCCTATCTGTGCAGGAATTCCGCCTGTTTCGAAAAAGCCCGCAAGGCTCGGGCGCTGAGCCGGGAGTTTTCGGCCGAAATAGCCGACGAGGTGTATCAGGATATCATCGGACAATTGGAGGAGCATGTCGGAAAGTAAGACTTACGGTTGGGTTGGACTGGCCCGCAAGGCCGGCAAACTCGTGGCAGGGGATGCGCTTTGTGAAGATGCGCTGGCCAGGCGCAAGGCGTGGATGATCATCGTGGCGGCGGATGCAGGCCCCAACACACGGGAACGGTTTTCGCTCCTGTGTGAGAAGGCGGGAGTGGAACTGGTCCTGTTCGGCACGAAGGCGGAATTGGGCCAAAGGCTGGGACGGGACGCCTACGCGGTGGCTGCGGTCCTGAATCGCTCTTTTGCGGGTCAAATCCGCAAGAGTATGGATGTCGGCATGGAAGACGGTAATAAATCACACGGGGGTGACATAGTTGAGTAAAAAAATTCATGAGCTTGCCAAGGAATTGAATGTGGCCAGCAAGCGTCTCATGGAGAAGCTTGAGGAAGTCGGCATTCATCCGAAGAGCCACATGAGCACGTTGGAGGATGATGAACTCGCCAGGCTGTACAAACACATCGGCGTGGTGAAGAAGTCGGATCACGACAACGCCCCGGCTCAGCCAAATTCGGACGGCAGGCATGAATCGGTTGACGCCGAGAAAAAGCGGAATGCCCCCCGGATTATCCGGAAAACCGAAGTCGTCATCCGTGATACGGAAGACTTTTCCAGATCGCAGACGGATCCCCGGAGGCAGCCTTCCCAACAGCCGGATCGCAAGGCGTTCATCAGGACATCCAGTTCAAATGACGGACTGATGGCCGGTTATGTACGCGGCATCAACCCCCCGTCGGATCCCGGCGTACGCAGGCGCCCGAAGCCGCTGGACGGGGAGACGCAGGCAGCCGCCGTGGAAAAGCCGGCGGAAACGGAAGAGCGCGCGGAGCCGATCCGTCTGGCGGATCGCCCGGCCAAGCCGGTGGATGACATCCTGGGCGTCAAGAAGATCAGCCGGGAGCAGCGCGATGAGCGCGTCCAGGCCGAGGCCGCCCGCGAAATGCGCCATGAGTCCGAACACGCCGCGGCGCGGGAATTGCAGCGGTTGTCGGAGCAGGCTGCTTCGCCTTTGGAAAAAGCGGCCGCATCAGTTCCCGTCAGCTCGGCCGCAATGGCGGAGCCGACAGACAAGACAGTTTCAAAGCCGGTTCCCGAGGAGGCATCCGTGCAGGATGCGTCCGGGAGAGCGGAACCCCGTGCGGCAGCCCGGACGGAGCATGTCCCGGTTCAGGTCGAAGCGGCCGAAGTCCGGACCGCCGGACAAGCGGAAGCGCAGACAGAACCTGCCCCGGCCCATGCGAGGCGCACCGCGTCACATGCCGCACACGCACCGGTCCCCGCCGGACATCCGGCGCGGGATGAATCCATCGCCCTCCAGTCAGGACAGGCCGTGACAATGGCAGAGCCTGTTTCGGTCCCGCCGGATCAAAGTGCGGCGCAGACCGAACGGATTTCGTTTCAAAGTGACCAGGGCACGGACCAGCCCGGCCCAGTCCAGGGTCAGGCGGGACGCACCCCGGTGCAGGCGGAACGTGCCCCGGTTCAGGCAGAACGCACCCCGGTTCAGGCAGAACGCACCCTGGTTCAGGCAGAACATGCCGCTGCCCAGGCGGAACATCCGCCGAACGTGACAACCCACGGCAGCCCGACCGCCACCGCCGCACATGCCGGCGGACCCGGATCGGCTTCAAGGATTCGCGCCGATCATGACCATCGCCAGGAATCCAGACCGGTCAGGCCGGACGGGCCGCAGCCGTTCAGGGATGGACAAGGCAGCAATCCTCTTCGCCGTGAAGGCCAAGGGGGCGCCGTGATTCGTCCGGCAGGAGATCGTCCCTACCCGCAACGCGAGGGAGGCAATCTCCCCCCCCGCGACGGCCAGCAGGGTCCCGGAAGCCGCCCCTTCGGTGACCGGCCCTATCCGGCCCGCGACGGTCAGGGAACCACCGGTGCCCGTCCTTCCGGAGACAGGTCCTACCCGCCGCGCGAAGGCGGCAATTTCCCGCCACGGGACGGACAAGGAAGTTCCGCACCCCGTCCATACAGCGATCGTCCCTATCCGCCGCGTGAAGGCGGCAATTTCCCGCCACGGGACGGACAAGGAAGCTCCGCACCCCGTCCGTACAACGATCGTCCCTATCAGCCCCGCGACGGGCAGAGCGCGCCCCGCCCGTATGGCGACAGGCCCCCTTACGGCGACAGGCCCCCTTACGGCGGCGGCACCCAAGGCGGACCCCGTCCGTTTGGAGACAGGCCTTCCTATGGCGGCGGCCAAAGCGGACCCGGAAGCCGTCCTTACGGCGACAGGCCTCCCTATGGCGGCGGCAGCGGCGGACGTCCCGGTGAAGGTTTCGACAAGGACCGCGTGCCGTATGGTGCGGGCGGCAGCCGGCCGGGCATGCGTCCGGGAGGACCCGGAGCGAAAACGGACAAGCCGGCCGTTGTGGACGAGAAAGCGCCGCAGCGCGGCGAACGCCGTTCCATGACCGCCGTGGATCGCCAGCGTGAAGCCAAGAAGGACACCAAGAAGGATTCCTCCCGCCCGGTCGCGCCCACGACAGGCGCAGCAGGCAAATTCAAGCCGAATACGGACATCGTCGGACAAAAGGGAAGCATCAACGACATGTACTCCGACGAGTTCGTCATCAATGCCTTCTACAACGATTCCCAGGAAGCCATGAACGCCAAGCGGGCCGAAAAGCGGATCCGCCGCGGCCGCACGGGCACGGATCGGGTGAAGCACATCACCCCGAAGGCCGTCCTGTCGGAAATCACCATCGGGGAAACGATTTCAGTGAAGGCCCTGGCGGAAACGCTGAAAAAGACGGCGGCCGATGTCATCAAGCGGCTGTTCGTGATGGGCAGCGCGGCAACGACAAACCAGGAGCTGGATTTCGACACCGCCTCCATCATCGCGAACGAGTACGGCATTGCCGTGATGAAGGAAATCGTCGTGAGCGACGAGGAAATCCTCTTCAACGACACGGAGGACCAGGCGGAAGCCATGGTCTCCAGGGCGCCCGTCGTGGTCGTCATGGGCCATGTCGACCACGGCAAGACCTCCCTGCTGGACGCCATCCGCAGCGAAAACATCGCGGAAAGCGAAGCCGGCGGCATCACGCAGCACATCGGCGCCTATACCGTCAATCTTCATGGCCGCGACATTACATTCCTGGATACGCCCGGTCACGAGGCGTTCACTGCGATGCGTGCCCGCGGCGCCCAGGTCACGGACATCGCGATCATCGTGGTGGCGGCGGACGACGGCGTCATG
>JANYKF010000497.1 GCA_025361665.1 Clostridiaceae bacterium | reverse complement strand
GGGCGATTCATGGTCATTGAGCTCGTGGGCAATCTGATCTGCCGGCCGCGTGCCGCGCCCCGCCATCTGCGCATAGAGCGCGCGGCTCTTTGTCGGCCTGGCCATGATGACGACCTCGACACCGGGGTTGTCGAACCCTTCAGTCAAAACGCCGCAGTTGCAAACCACCTGCACCCGGCCGGTGCTGAAATCGGAGAGAATCTTCCGCCTTTCCTCCTTATCGGTCTTGCCGCACACCCAGGCCGCCATTCCATCCCGGTGCCGGTTGAACATCTCACAGACGCGCTCGGCATGATCAACGGAGGAACAAAACACCAACGTCCGCCGGTTCCCGGCAATTTCGATGGAGGGCGCCACCACCCGGTGCAGGTTCATTTCATACTCCATCACCTTGGCCAGATCGGCCCCGTTCAGGTCGCCGGATGTTGTCCGGCATGAGGAAAAGTCGAGACCTTCAACATGAACCATTTGTTGCTCGATCGGAACCAGCCAGCCATCCTGAATCGCATCCAATACCTCGTAATCAAAGGACACGGACTCGAATACCTGGCCCAGTGCCTCTTCATCGGCGCGGTCAGGGGTGGCGGTCACCCCGAGGATTCGCAAGTCGGGGTTGGTCCCATACCAGTCGAGCACCTTCCGGTAACTCGATGCTGGCGCATGGTGTGCTTCATCAATCACCACCACGCCGAACAGTCGCGGATCAAACCGGCTCATCCGGCCCCCGCCGTCGCCGCCGGATGATTGAGTTTGGATGGTGGACACCACAACACGGGGGCCGCCAAACATACAGGCCATTTCGGCCCGAGCTTCACCCATTTCAACATCCACACGCCAACCGGTCATGGTTTGAACCTTATTGCGGGCTTGGAATACAAGTTCTTCCCGGTGCGCAAGAACAAGCGTACGCCGCGGGAAGGCGCGCCGGATGATTTCGGAGAACACCACCGTCTTGCCACACCCTGTCGGGAGGACAAGCAAGGTGGAGCGGTGTGACTGCCATTCCGCCTCTACGCGGCGGACGGATTCATGCTGATAAGGCCGCAGCTTCATTTTTTCAACTCCGGCGGCACGCTCTGATTCCATCGGAATTCACCGATTACACCCCGTTGTCCGCAACCCCGGCAGTTTTCTGACAATGTCCCGTGACACCACGGGCAGACCGCAAATGGTTTCGTGGCCTTGATTTCAGTGTAGGCCGTCTGCAAGGCGGCTTCCGCCGCCTGGAAGTGGCAATCGCCAAAGAGCGGGTCATCGGATTCCTGTGCCCGTTTCAATACACCCTTGATGTTCGAAATCTGGCTTAGTAGCGACTGCACTTCACTGCCCCGGTCAAACAGAGGAATCAGGTGATCCGGGATCGGCTTTTTCATGTCATCTACACTGACTGCTGGTCGGGGTGCGGGCCTGCCCTGAGCGCTGTCGAAGGGCGGGGGCGGCGGATTCCGGTGCTCGGGAGCGGAGACAGCGGGTGGTGGCGGAATTTTTCGGGGTGTATCCTCTTGCCGTTGAGTCTGTTCTGTCCGTTCTCCACCCATGGGCGGTGGGGGGATTTTGCGGGTTCTCCCGTCAACTCCAGTCCGTTCAACCTGTAATCCGATTACAGGTTGAGGGGCCTGCTTGCGCAACCCGAAAACGAAATTTCGGGACACTCCGACGTGTTGCGCTATGGCCTCATCACTCAACCCGCTGTTGATGTTCAGCGCCATTTCAACCGCATGCCGCTTGTCGGCATTCGTACGGCGCAACCCGTGTTCCTGATTGGCCGCGACGCTGGCCCATATCGCATCTTTGATGCTGCCCTTGTGGACATTACAACGGATTGTCCTCTTGTTCGCCTTCAGGCGGGCATGGATCCGGTGGAATCCGTCCGCCGCCCACACATCCGTTCCATCGCTGTAAACATCAATCGGCGGCAGTTTCTTCCCGGCCTTGATCAATTCGGCCAGTTCCGCCACGTATTCGTCACTGATCCGCTCCCGGCTCTGCACGCCGCCATCGGTGCGGATTTTCTCAATCAATAGTTCCTGCATGTGAAAGTTCCCGCGCGTGTTGTTGATCCGGATGCGCACGCCCCCGGATGCTGCCTCAATACGGCAACATGCCGCCGATTGCGTCCCGAACTTTGCCCCAACCTTGAGGCGTCACCTCCATCTGCGTCTTGCCGGTCACC
>JANYKF010000439.1 GCA_025361665.1 Clostridiaceae bacterium | reverse complement strand
GCGCTTTCAGCAGCCGTCCGAGCGATGCGGCCGTGATTCCCTTGCCGATGCCCGATACCACGCCACCCGTGACGAAGATGTATTTGGTCTGCATATCCGGACTACCTCCACTTCCATTGAGCCTGAACACGAATCCGACATTTTATTATACACGAATCCGGTGGATTGAAGTATATCTTCCCACTGATTCCGATCGTCTTTTTCATGCCTTTTTCTTGCTTTTTCAGCCTGTTGCCCATTGAAGCCCGGGGAAAGGAAACCGATCCGGCACCTCCGCTCTCGCGCGCAACCATTTCCCATGCGCCTGAAAGTCCCTAAAGGATGGGTCCTGCGTCTCATGAACTTCTTGCGGCCATCTGCTAGAATCGGATCAGAAAGGGGGGATGCCCATGTATCACGCAACACTGACTTCCACGCGCATCAATGAACCGGACTGGTTTCGCCTCGGTCGCGACGCAGTCCACGTCATGTCCCGGCTGACCGGCATGAAGGAGCTCGATTTCTACCTGAGGCATCCCGAACCGTTCATCCGGCTACACGCCATCCGCCGAATTTCCGTCCTGCTGCTGCCCGATGCAATCGCCAACCTTTCCCGCGTGCTGGACGACCCGCTCGAAAACGAACAGAACCGGGATGAGGCCGGATGGGCCATCAGACGGATATCCCTGGCCCGCAGCCTGCCTTGGTTTGCGCACAACGAATACACGGACCGCTACTCGGGTTCCGAACTGCCGGCCGATCGGTACGGCGTCACCGTTACGGAAAATGCTTCGGAAGCGCCTTCTCCTTCCCCGATCGCCATCCTGGACGATGTCCATCTGGAGGACGAGGTGCTTCTTCGGATTCAAATGGAAGAAAAAAAGGTATCCGTCGATTTCTCCCCCGTATCCTGGTTTGTGTCGAATTCACATCACCTATTGCAGGACCTGGCTGTCGGACTTCTTGGATTTGCCCGGAAACTGCTTCTCGAAACGGTTCATGTCACTTCAACCGGCATTCGGCTCCTTTGCGTGAAAAGCGCGCAGTTGTCCCGCTTCATTTCCCAAAAACATCAGGAATCCCTCGCAGCACGGCGGGAGGCAAAATCCGCGGCGGCGATCCTTTCATCCGCTGGCACGGCACCAAATCCGCAGCTCGTTCCGTCAAACGCAAAAGCGAATCCCGTCACACCCAATGTCGAGGCACCGGGCTTCACGGGGATTGCCGGCATGAAGTCTAATACCGCGGCAACAAGCGAGATCAGGGCATATCCGCCAGCCACGGAAAGACCCGTATTCCTCATCGGCCTCGCAGAGGCGGGGTTCGCGACTTCAGCCGGAACCCTCTCACCCGCCATGTCCATCGGGACATCCGCGCAGTCTGTCGGAAATTCCACTCAGTCTGTCGGGACATCCGCCCTGTCTGTCGGCACATCCACTGTGTCTGCCCGATCACCCGCCATTCACTCCAGTCAATTCGCAGGACTCGTCGGGAGCAGGCATTCCATTCACCCGGTTCGCAGGCGACAAAAAGGAGGGGTACCCATGTTCAGGCTTTTGTTCTATCCGGTTCGCCTTGTCAAGCAGCACTGGTTGTTCACGATCACCGTCATTCTATCCATATATGTCATTTTGGGCTTCACATATGCCGGCCGCAGCCTGGTCCACCAGATCAATCCGAGGGCCCTCTTTTCCAATGACCGGCTGGTTGCCGTCACACGAACCGCCTTCGTCGGTTTTTTCGGGATGAAGCCCTCAGCCGGAACACAACCGGATGCGAATCTCCTGACGCAGGAAACCGGGGAAACAGCAGCCGCCACGGCCGGTCAGCAAACCAACCTGGTCCAGACCAATGTACCCGGTGTGGAAACAGCATATCGCGTCACCGCGCAAAAAGGTCTGAACCTGCGCACGGAACCCTTGCAGACCAGTTCCCGCGTTGTCTGGATGCCCTTGGATGCGAAAGTCGGTTACCTGGGAGAAACGAAATCGGATGCGGCAGGCGATGAATGGATGCGGGTCAACTATGGCGGGCAGACCGGATGGGCCATGTCCAAGTGGATGAATCCGGTCGAGGCAGCGCCAAAGGGCGGAGGTTCCGATGGAAAACCATGAAATCAGCCAGCGTGCAGAACTTGCCCTCACGCTGCTCAGGCAGCTTGATGAATCGAATCATGATTTGGCAGGTTTGTCCCTGGAAGCCGACGCCGCCTGTGAAACGGCGCTTACGGCCGCCAAACGGGAGACCGACGACCGGGTCCGCGTCAAAAGGGATCTCCTGCACCAGCGGATTGGCGAGTTGAAAACATGCCTGTCGAATATCACCGGCATCACCAATGAATGGAACCGGTTTACACACGATCCGGAAGCGCAGCGCCATTGGTCTTATCCGTTCCGGCTGTCCAAACTCGGCCGGGAGACCAATCTGAAACTGAAGAACGAACAGGATCGCATCACATCCCTGATCCTGCAGAACAGGCTTCTTGAAGAGGAAATCCGCCGACTGGGCGATACGGTCCAGCGTGACGCGCTGTCCGTGCTCAAAGGAGCCAGCGGCCATGCCGCCCTCATGGCGGCGCTGGAACGAAAGCAAAAGATCGTGGATGACTTGCGCCTCCTTCTCCCTACCATTCCAAAAACCGCCATTTGCACGCTGGACTCAGCTCATCCCACCATTCTCGCGGAACGGTTGGTTTGATTGCCCGGTTATCCACAGCCCGGTTCCTCTGATCAAATCCACAGAAAAAGGCGCTTGTCAACGACGAAGAGCCTTTCTCCGAAAAGGTTTTCAATTTTTCTACGAAATGCTTGTCCACCCGGGAAGATGTCCTGACAACCTGCCTGAAATAAATAAAAAAAGATTTCATCCACAGTATCCACAGGGTTATCCACAAGCGAAATGCTGATTTTGTGAGGGTTTCCAGTGTCTTTCCACAGAATGCGCCGGTCATTCGTTCTGCATTGTGGATTTCGTTCATTCGAGATTCATGGTGAGCGCCGGTTCGGCATTCAACCCCAAACCCGCCACATAACCGGCTTTTGCACGAATCGTCCCCATGGCGGCAATCATGGCTGCATTATCGGTGCACAGGATCGGCGGAGGCACAAAAAAGCGGATGCCGTTTTTTTGCGTCTCCATTTCCAGATTTCGCCGCAATGCCCCATTCGATGCAACCCCTCCTGCAAGGCAAAGCGTATGGAACCCGCATTCCCTTGCGGCCCGGACCGCCTTTGCCGTGAGTACCTCCACAACCGCCTGCTGGAAGGAAGCGCACAGATCCGCCACCGGAAGCGGTTCCCCTTTTTGCCGAAGCTGGTTGACCACATTGATCACGGATGTCTTCAGTCCGCTGAAGCTGAAATCATAAGGAGCATCTGCAAACTGCACGCGTGGAAAACGGAAGGCGGCGGCATTGCCGGCTTCGGCTATTCGGTCGACTACGGGGCCGCCCGGGTAGCCAAGTCCCAAGACGCGGGCAACCTTGTCGAATGCCTCTCCCGCTGCGTCATCCCGGGTCCTGCCAAGTACCCGGTGACGGGTTGGGGATTCCACGGCAATCAGGTGGCTGTGTCCCCCGGAAACAACCAGGCAGAGAAAAGGCGGCTCCAGTTCCGGATGGGCCAGATAATTGGCCGCGATATGCCCTTCGATATGATGAACACCGACACAGGGCTTTTTGCCCGCATATGCGAACGCCTTCGCGAAAGAAACCCCGACCAGGAGGGCGCCGACCAGACCCGGACCTTGCGTTGCCGCGATGGCATCCAGGTCTGCAGGAACGACGCCTGCCTCACGAAGGGCCTCCTCCACGACAGGCATGATGAGTTCCACATGCCGCCGGGATGCCAGCTCCGGTACAACGCCTCCATACGCGCCATGCAGTTCGATTTGGGATGCGATGACATTGGAGAGGATGCGACGCCCGTCCGCCACGACGGCCGCTGCCGTTTCATCGCAGCTGGTTTCGATTCCCAATACAAGAAACGGTTTCATGGAGACCCTTCCCAATGCTGTGCGAACATCACACGCAGTTATTTCCCGTCATCAAGCAAAGCCGGCTTCTGCACGCAGTTATTTCCCGTCATCAAGCAAAACCGGCTTCTGCACGGTGAAATGCAGGGCGCCGTCTGCCGCCGTGACATCCACCCGGTCTCCCGGGACAATCCGTCCGGTCAGCACCCATTCAGCCATCTCATCCTCGACATGGCGCTGAACTGTCTTGCGGAGAGGACGGGCACCAAATTTGGGATCGAACCCCCGGTCCAGCAGGAAGGCGCGCGCCTCATCCGTGAAGCCGACCTGGATGTTCCTGCACGCGAGATCCGATTGGACTTCGCTGAGCATCAGGTTCACAATCGCGCCCAGTTCATCCCGTGTCAGCGCGTCAAAGATCACCGTCTCATCGATGCGGTTCAGGAATTCGGGCCGGAAAATTTCCCGAACGGCCTCGGTTACTTTCTTTTCCATCAGCGTCGCATCCGTGCCGCCAAATCCGATGCCACCGCTCCGGAAACTGGTTCCGGCATTGGACGTCATGATGATGACGGTGTTTTCAAAGCCGACGGTCCGGCCGTTGCTGTCAGTCAGCCGCCCGTCCTCCATGATTTGAAGGAGCATGTTGAACACATCCGGATGTGCCTTCTCGATTTCATCGAGCAGCAGGACAGAATATGGATTGCGCCG
>JANYKF010000411.1 GCA_025361665.1 Clostridiaceae bacterium | reverse complement strand
CATGGCACCGAATCACGTGATTTGGTGTATTGAAGGCACAAAATGTGCCTTCAATATGCAGGATGTCAACGACATCCTGCATAAATACTCGCAAAAGCGAGTATTTACACCAGAATCATAAAATGATTCTGGTGCAAAAAGTCGATTTTCGACTTTTTCATGCAAAAGGGTTTCGCGAAATGAGAACATACATGTTCATCCAAATATTTCAAGATTCATTGCCAATATGCAGCCCCCTCAATCCGATGGCCTCAGCCACATTCCGCATGCCGAGGATGGTTTCCGTGATGATGTCGTCCAATGGCATTCCAAGCAAATCAGCGCCTTTTTCGATCACTTCCCTGTTGACGCCGGATGCAAAGTTGCCCTGCTTCCATTTTTTCTTCACGGATTTTGTCTCCAGATCGAGCACGCTTTTGCTGGGACGCAATAGTGCCGTGGCCGTAATCAGTCCAGTCAGTTCGTCAATCGTGTAAAGGATTTTCTCCAGTTGCGACTCCGGCTTCACAGGCACGCAAAGCTCCCATCCATGGCTTTCAACAGCGCGGATCCACGCTTCCGGCCATTTTTCAGCTTTCAGCAATTCACGCACTTTCACGCAATGCTGATCGGCAAACTGTTCATAGTCCAGATCGTGCACAAGCCCAATCGCACCCCACTGTTCCACATCCTCCGGAGCATAGAGTCCGGCAAAGTGGCGCATCACGGCCTCCACGGCCAGTGCGTGCCGAATCAGGCTGTCGTTGGCATGATACCTGCGAAGCAGGTTCCAGGCCTCTTCCCTTGTCGGGATATGCTGCGGTATATACACTTCGTTCATTTTATCTCCCGTCAGTTTTTGCTTCGTTCAATTTATCCCACATCAGTTTTTGTACATTCAATTTATCCCGCGCCTGTTTTTGCTTCGTTCATCTATCGCCATTTATGGTTTTTCACGACTTCTTTGCAGAGGATGCAAGCGCAAACGATGAAACATCCTCTGCAACCGTCATCTCCGGCGGCCAAACAGCCGCAGCACCATCAGAAACAGGTTGATGAAATCCAGATAAAGGCTGAGTGCGCCCAACAGGCCAAGCTTGTTCTGCATGACCATGTCGCCTTGGGTGGAAGCATAATAAGTTTTCAGCTTCTGCATGTCATACGCAGTCAAACCGAGGAACACGAAAAGGCCCACAAGGGTGACAATCCACTCCAGCGCGCTACTGCGCAGGAAAATGTTCAGGAGAGACAGTCCGATCACTCCGATGAGGCCCATCATGAGCATGCCGCGGAATTTGGTGAGGTCCACCTGGGTCACGCGTCCGTAAATCGACATCGTGCCGAACATGAAGGCCGTGATGAAGAAGGTGGATGCAACGGAACTGCCTGTGTAGACTAGAAGAATCACCGAAAGGGTGAGGCCGTTCAAAATGGCGTAAAGCCCAAACAGGCTTGCAGCCGCAGGAAAGGACAGCCGCATGATGGCGCGGCTGATGGCGATGACCAGGACAAACTCCCCGATGATGCTTCCATAAAGCAAAAACGGATTTTTGACAAAACCGATGACCAGCTGTTCATTGGTGCTGAACAGAAACGCTGTCAGGGCCGTCAACGCAAGGCCAAGAAACATCCACCCGTAGACTTTCGCGATATAGACATTCAACCCGTGGATTGCGTCATAATCCTCCGACTGCACTTGTACGCCGTTGTTTTGGTATTGACTCATATTGTTTCCCCCGCTTTCCAAAATCATGATATAACGAATCTACCCATTCGGTCATTCGTTCACACCCGTTGGTCCGCCGGAATTTCAAACCAGCGGCCTGTCATCGCACGGGCTGTCAAAGCAACGGCCTGCCTTCGCTCGGGATGGGCGAATCATGACCTGCTGCTTGCTGTCAGATTATCGGCCCTCTCCCTCCTATCCGGAATGTCTTCCGGAACATCTTCCGGAATGAGGAGCAAGCTAGATTCTGCACGTGGTGTATAATGAGGGTTGACAGGGTAGGCTGCATATGCTTTTCGGCGAATCCCCGGGAAGCTTGTAAATGCTTCCGAATGAATTGGTTTATGTTAATTGAACAACACATTTACCAGGCTAATTCTTTCACTTCATCATTGTTGCTGATCAGTACAGCATGGTCACACGCAATACGTTTTTATCAGGATTGAACAATCGGATCAACTGGAGGTTATGGAAAAGTGAAGAATAAATGGAAATATGCAGGGATAATCCTTGTCTTTTTGGTTGCGATGACAGCCATTGCCTCATTTGCATCCCTGTTATTGACCGGTCGGTTGTTGGGCTTTGGGATAGCAAGGCCTTCGGATGCCCCTGCACCAACTCCGGCTGTTGTTATAGCCGGCCTGCCGTCAGAAAATCCGAATGCTGCGCCAAGCGCCTCTCCGGCTCCTTCGGCCACACCCGTTCCTTCAGCGGCCGCCTCATCCATATCGACTCCAAAGCCCTCGGCCAAACCATCTCCTTCACCAGCGGCAACAAAAGCCCCGGTGGCCACACCCACCCAATCACCATCCAGCGGCACCGCCGCATCGGGAAGCAACACAACAGGTTCGGCGCTGTTCCTTTCTTCCGCAAGCATCCGGCAGGGAGACATGGTGGCTGTTTGGCTCGAAGGGGTTCCGGATGGAGATCCGGCTTATTCGGATATTCGTTTCAAGGCTTCCTGGCTGAAAACACCCGTGAAGGCAAGTGAATGGAATGGGAGGCGTGTCGCCTTGATTCAGGCAACGACCTCCGTCAGTCCGAACACCTATTCCGTTCGCGCGCTGAAAATCCCGAAGGGTGCGGATGGAAAGGATCTGACCGCCGTGGAGATCCCGGGGACGAAGGTTCTCATCCGCATTGCGGACAGGAAATTCGAGCAACAGGTCTTTTCCGTCAGCAAGGAACTGGAAGCGGTTCGTTCCGCAGACAACCTGAACACCGATGCGGAAAAGGTAGCCAAGGCAAAGGCGAATGGAAGCACGGTGCCGGTTTGGGAAAAAGCCTTCACCATACCGATTCCGGGTGAAGAGGCACAGTCTTTCGGCAAGCAGCGCATCATCAACGGTGTTTTGAACTATACCCATTCGGGCGTAGATGTTTCCGGTTCGGAAGGGACCCCGATCCATGTGCCTGCCGCAGGGATCGTCGTGTTTTCAGGACCGCTGATCGCATCGGGAAACACGGTCATCCTCGATCATGGCCTCGGCATGTATTCCTCACTCGTGCATATGAGCAAGACAGCCGCCACCGTCGGGACACGGGTGAAACAGGGCGACGTCGTCGGCTATGTCGGTGCGACCGGGTTCGCCACGGGTCCGCATCTGCATTGGACGCTGACCATCCGTGGCAATATCGTCGATCCGGAATACCTCATGAACCATGATCCACTGGCTGCGATCCGCTGAGATTGAGGATCAGCG
>JANYKF010000366.1 GCA_025361665.1 Clostridiaceae bacterium | reverse complement strand
ACGATTGAACCTTTCTCTCCTCATCCATTGGGAGATGGCAATATCAAAGAAGCCAAACTGATCATGGACGGAAAATACTCAATCATTGCCGGTGTCGACCATGTTAATATTTTACAAAAAGGAACCGTTGAAATGGTCGAAAATGCGACGAAGGACGCGATGCTGGCTGGCAAGGCAGGCGGCGGCTTTATCATGCAGAATGTCGATTTCCTTGAGTATGGTACACCTGTAGAGAACGTTGAGGCCTATTTGAAGACCGCCAGGAAGCATGCAGACTATTAAGCGCAAATGAGCATGCGCTCTACAGGCTTTCGTGTGCATCTTCCATGGAGATGACATCGTCGATTGGCTCGAGGTGGATGGTGACCACCAGCTTGGTCAGCACCTTCTTTATATCGGCTTCAAAATTTTCGGCTGCATGGTGCGCATCGTGGAGGGACATATTGCCCTTCAGCAGCATATGGACAGACAAGAAACGAACGCGTGCGGCTTGTCTTGTCCGTATCGCATGGAACTCGATGCCTTTTGCGCGGTATTGCTCAATGACTTCCATCACTTTGACAAGGTCCTCTTCAGGAATCGCAACATCCATGAAGCCTTCGAATGAGCGTTTCAGCAGTTGTAAAGCTGTCCACAGGATGTTGATCGCGACCAGAATGGCGACGATCGGATCGAGCGGTATCCATCCGGTGAAGACGACGACAACCAGACCGAGGACAACCGCAACGCTGGTCCATACATCGGTCATCAGGTGATGTCCATCAGCCTCAATACTGATCGAGTTGTGCTTTTTCCCCGTTCGGATCAGTAATTGCCCAACAATGAGATTGATGAGGGAGGCTCCCGTCGATAGCATCAGGCCGAATCCCAGCTGCTGCAGAGGTCCCGGATGCAGCAGTCTTTGAATCGCGGTATAGATGATGCTGCCGGCGGCAACGAAAATCAGAACTCCTTCCAAAGCGGAAGCAAAGTATTCAGCCTTTGAATGGCCGTAGCGGTGTTTCTTGTCTGCGGGCCGTTCTGCCGCCTGCAGCATGAAGAACGCAAAGCATGATCCTACGAGATTGACGATGGATTCAATGGCATCGGAAAGCAGCCCGATCGAGCCGGTGAGGAAAAAGGCGATAGTTTTCAATCCCATGGTAAGGAGTGAGGCTCCAATCGATATCAGCATGAAGCGGGAAAGGTTTTTACCGGAATCAGATTTCGGATTTGGATTCATGAATGCATTCTCCTTTGGCATGTATAGACTGTACGAAAAAACCATGGTCATCCACTTGAAGTCCCATGGTTTCCCACTGCTTGTAAAAAGCCCGGCTACATGCCTTTTCCGCATCGCCTGGTCACATGAAAAATATAACATTGATCGCTGAAACCGTCAATATGAAAGGCTTTCGAGAATGAGTCTCAATACTGGAACGGGATGAAAGTGCTTTTTCACGAGTCGTTCAGCCTCAACAAGGCGAGGCACAACAAGGCGAAGCACCAACAAAGCGAAGCACCTTCAAATTGCCGAACCGGATGTTTTTGGATATAATGAATGATTCTGGTGTAAAAAGTCGATTTTCGACTTTTTCATGCAAGTTGCATTTTGCAACTTGCATGCATCCGGCGGCAAATGCCGCCGGATGGCACCGAATCACGTGATTTGGTGTGTAGAAGGCACAAAATGTGCCTTCTACATGCAGGATGTCAGAGACATCCTGCATAAAAACTCACAAAAGTGAGTATTTACACCAGAATCAAGAATGAACCGTCAACGTATCTATTCGGGTGTCTGATGATTGAACCGACATCGCATCGGTGCGGGTCACTTTTTCAGCCGTGCCTGGACAACTGTTCTCGCCCCGTCAAACTCATAACTGCAGGTCACCATGGTCAGGATCTGGTCGTCCGTATCGAGCTCGAACGGCATCGGGTACATCGTCCGTTTCCCGATGTCATCCAGAAACAGCTGAAATTCCGCATCATCCGCGAAGTCCATCGTGATGACGTAGTTGTAGCCGGAATCCACGACATATACGGCGAACACTTCCCATTCCAGTTTTTCGTACAAGGTGTCGAACCGGATGACGGGATGCTCCTTGAAATATTGTGCGGTTTTGTAGTTGACCAACGAATGGAACATGCTCCCATGTTTCATGTTGTGGCCGTAGATTGGCGTGTTTCGGGTCAGATTCCGGATGTCCACGCGGAAATCGAGGACGATGCTGCCTGATACGACCTTCTTCCTGTCAATGTTGCGCGACAGATACCAATCGTTGTCCTTCGACTGCAGCACCGGATAATCGATGACGGTCCCTTCCTGTCGGATCCAGCCGCGCACGTCAGGATTCTTTCCGGCCGGATCCCTGTATTCCTCCAGCAGGGTAAACACTTTCGGGGAAGGTGACGGGGTGGCAATCACGATTTCCGGCGTGGGAGGGACGGCCATTTTGGTTTCGACGGTCGCCACAAAACGGTCATACACCGGCCCCGATTCGACGGAGATGGCGCTCGTGCGGGAGGAAATCCGGTACTCCGCATCTTCATACAGGAAAACAAGCCATTTTTTTCCCGAAGACACATCCAGCCCGGCCGGAAAGAGGATGGTGATCTGGCGGTGCCCGGGCAGAATGTCCGTGGCCGGTGGTATTGTGTTCTCCGCGGGATCCGGGCCGGATCCCAGGCCGAAGATGCCCTTGTACGGCTTCGTGATCGTGCAGGCCACTTCCTTGATATAACGGTTTTGATAGACGACGCGGTCAGTTCGCACCTCCGCGATGTAATCGGAGAGTTCCGCGATGACAGCCGGATCCCCTGACGTGATTTCCCTGCCGGAGAACCGGTACTGGCCTTTCTGCGGCAATGCTGCATCCAAGAGGGTTTTGACATGGGCGACCGCCGCCGTCGTTGTGCTGAAGAATTCTCTTGTTTCCCTGGCTTTTTTCAAGTTGTCGCGCCCATCTGCATTGACCGCTTCCACGATGTTTCCCTTTTCGTCGGCCGCAATATGGATGCCGTTGAAATTGTGAAAGTACGGATGCGGATAATAGACATCCGTTGCACGTGAAAGACAGAGCAGATAGACAAGCCCTTTTTGATAGGCAACCGGAATGACTGCTCCTGACGAACCGGCTGCTGTTCCGCCGACATTCCCTTCATAAAGGTGGATAACCTTGTCGCCATCCGGATTGTACAAGGATTCCAGAACGGTGAAGGTGTAAATGGCGTATCCTTCTCCGGTATCTTCTGCATTATCCAGCCTGGCGAGGGTGACACTGCCGCTTTTTTGGACCGCTTCGGCAAACGGGGTGAAGGCGAGTTCCGAACGGTCATGGTTGAACATGCGCCGGTATCCGATCTGAAGGGCGGTTGGCACAGGTTCGTCCGGAGAACGGATTTCCCCGCAGGAAGGCAGAAGCAGGGCAAGGATCAGCAATGGCAGGAGCTGCTGGAAAACGCGGAAAACACGGGACTGAAGATTTTTCATCAAATTTCAGCAAGGAAACCCCCGGCTTTAGCTGTGGGGAGGAATTGCGTTCAACTCCCGGCTCCCTGTAACCGCCTTTCTGTTAATAGTGTGGTGGACGTTTTTGTCTTTTTGAGTCTTTTGTAGCTAATTCCCCGATGAACTGGCTTGCCATCCAGCTTACGAATATCAAATGACCCGGACGCACGTCTTCCAAACACAAAGCAATTTGTTCCTTGATATCTGACACCATCAAACAGGCGGAATCCGAAAACCTCGTATGGGGATTTATTTGCGGGCCGGATGCCTCCCTTGCGGGGATTTGCCTTGTGAAGGCAGCGGTTATTGGCGCGGATTGCCTTCTGATAATAGAATGCAGGCAACCTTTCGGCTGTCGGATTCCCGGAGATACAGAGTGCGTCAACAGCATGGGTTTTGGACAAGTTGTTTCGAATTCGTGCGTTTTTTGTCAGGTATCCATAGGTAAGTGATACATTTTCGCACGCGAGCTTCAGTTTGTTGTAAAAAGCCCATCGCATGACCCCCATAAATGCTGCATCCCGGAAAGCCATCCCTCGTTTTGCTTTGATTGTGATTTTCCCTTTGTGGTGCAAGTCATGACAGGTATCACATAGCGTAATCAGATTGTTTGGTGCATCACCTCCCACCTGTCGACTTTCGAGGTGGTGGACATTAAGCACCTTGTCTTTTGATTTTCCGTGGCAATGTTGGCATTGATGCCCATCGCGGAAAAGAACATATTCCCGAACGTTCCAAAAATCCAGCTGCTCGCCTTGTTGATAGCCGACACCCTCGATGTCAGGGTTTTTGATTTTCTGGAAATCAAATGCGGCAACCTCCACAATAATATTGTGGACAGGAAGAATCTTTTTGACTTCACACACAAGCTTGATATGGGTCTCCACCTTGTGGCGAATAGAAGGGGCTAACCATCCGGGCTGCTTGGTTTTCTTCCGGTTACTGAACCTTGGAGCGCGGTATCTGGTTTTGCGATTTCGTCTTCCCCTGCGGTATTGCCGACGCTCTGCCAGCAGTTCCACGATGTCGTTGCGAAGTGTTGTTTCAGATGCATAGAACTCTTTCGTCGGGGTTGATGCCGATAATCCCACTACCTTACTGCCTGCATCAACGCCAAGGGTTACTTGTTGAACGTAGGCATTGGTGGGGTAACTCAATTGGATGGTGAATGGGGTTTGTCGAACAACCTTTGCTTGTCCAGCCTTCAGAAGGCGTTTCACCTTCCCGTACCGACATGTTGGCATCAATGGTTGTCCGGTTTGGTTAATGACATATACCATGTCGGTCTCCTTTCGACGGTATGAATACCGTAAGCCCGCATTTCTGCGGTTAGGTCCTCATCGCCAATGTTATACAGGGTTTTATGATGGCAACACTGTCCCTGCCTCGCAGGACTGTTTAATCGCCATCCGCAGTGTTCGGAGCTTGAGAAGCACTCCAAAGTGCCTATGTATTCCTGAATAACGTAGCCTCTTTCGAGACTGAGGCTAGTCAGCTCGGACTCGCAGCGCTTTTGCTGCTGCAAGCCCCTGGCTTTAGCCATGGGGTAGCTGACGCAGTTTTACTCCAAGGCAGGGACAAAAGTGGCTACAAGGAGGCCAAGATGCCTGACAAAAGCGTCTTCGCAGCCTTGATATCCTGAATCTGCTCTTCGCCGTCAATTTCCCGTTCGATCGTGAGTGCGCCGGTGTATCCAATCCGGTGCAGTTTGGCGACAAGCCGGTCGAAATGGACCCGTCCCTGTCCCATGGCCTTTTCCACGCCCAGTTCCCGGCCGTTGACGGGGTACTCCCCGTCTTTCGCGTGCACCCCCCGAACATGGGAACCGAATATGTCCAGCGCGTCGATAGGATTTGCCTTCCCGTACATCAGCAGGTTCGCGGGATCCAGGTTGATGCCGAGGTTCGTCAGGCCGGTGTCCTCTATCAGGCGACGCAAAGTGACCGGCGTTTCCTGACCGGTTTCGAACAGGAAATACTGTCCGTTCCGTTCACAGTGGCGACCGATGAAGCGGACCGCCTCGACAAGCTCCGGATAGCCGGAATCGCTGGGATTCTCCGGTACAAACCCAATGTGCGTGATCACGTCCGGAACGCCCAGCTGTTTCGCGAAATCCGAACCGAGGCAAAGGGTCTTCATGCGCTCATGGCGATAGGCCGCCGGCACAATGCCCAGCGTGAGCGGACCGCCGGTGAAGTTCCAGACGGCCGGGCCTTCCCAGCCGCACCAGAAGGCGGTGATTTCTATGCCGCGTTCTGTCGCGGCTGTTTTGACCCTGTGTGCCAGTGCTTCCGTGAAGGCTGTTTTGTCCCAGCCGCACAGTTGGCAGGTTTCAATGCCCATGACCCGCATCTTGTCAAATTCCTGTTCGATTTCCTGCCGCAATGGCACGAGAACGCCTATTTTCATCCTGTTTTCTCCTTTCCATTTTCTGACTCAGAGGCATAAGTGCGCCGATTGCAAGAGCATGTCCCCTTTCATTTTCCGAACAGGGCGGCCGCTTCCGACATGTTTGCCTGGATCGCCACGCTGAACGGGCAGCGCTCTTCGCAGGCGCCGCACTGGATGCAGTCCGATGCCGTCGCAGACAGCCGGTCGTATGCCGCAGCCAGGATCGGGGTGACGGTTTCTTTTCGTGCGCTGTCGAAAAGCCGGGTTGCCGCGGCGATGTCAATGCCGGCGGGGCATGGAAGGCAATGGTTGCAATACATGCAAGTCCCTTTCAATGCCCAGTTCGTCTTTCCCATGATGAGACTGTAGTCTTTTTCCTCATCAGAGGCATCCAGCCAGGCGAGTGCTTCCCGCATTTGCTCCGGTGTCCTGCAGCCGGGAAGCACGACGGCCACCCCGGGCTGGGACAGCGCATACTGGATGCACTGCACGGGAGAGAGCACGATGCCGCTCG